>JAIDME010000134.1 GCA_029050705.1 Acetatifactor sp. | reverse complement strand
CTCTTAACATTGTCCTCAGGGCCGTTCAGAATCCGCTTGTGGGCCTTTGTGATAGGGGACATTTGATTTCCGGCATCTTTTTTTATAACCGGCAGTCCATCCTCTACGCACCACTGGTATCCCTGACCCGCCAACCGGAGCCTCAGCAGGGCCTCCCCCATATATATTCCAAAGTGAACCGCAATATTCCACAGGGTTTTTGCACCGTCTTCACCATCATATTCGGCTAAGTGTTCGTAGTAGGTCCCCAGGATGTCATCCACTTTTTCAAAGCTCTCTGCTGAATAATCCAGCTGAATATTGCTTTGGGCGGCATATGCCACAGCCCTTTCTGCAATTTCCTGATAATTGATGTCCATGATGTTTCACCTCCGATTAACCTGCGATACCTGAATTGTAGCACGAATATCCGGCTTTAACAAGGTGTGAAAATGCCGGAGAGAGTGCTTCTTTGCTTGACTTGTCGCCGGGCATGGAATAGTATATGAAATGGAGGAAGCAAATGGATAATGTTATAAAAATATCAGATCATTTCTGGATCATTGAAGAAAACGGCGTCCGCTCATTTCTGGTTGAAGGGGACGAAAGGGCCATGCTGATAGATACAGGATTCGGAACATTGCAGCTCCGTGAACTGGTTACAGAGTTGACGGATATGCCGGTATTTGTAGTGAATACCCATACAGACAAAGACCACACGGGATGTAACCGGGATTTCAAATCTGTATATATGCATCCGGCAGAAATGGATCATTATAAAAATGCATTGCCTGATGGTTGTCATATGGAGGATGTGTCTCCGGTGTGGGAAGGGGATATCGTTGACTTAGGGTTCTGGAAGTTTGAAGTGATCTTAACACCCGGACATACACCGGGGAGCATAATGCTGCTGGAACGTGAAAAGCGTATGCTCATTTCAGGGGATACGATTCAGGACGGGAATATTTTTATGTTTGGAGCCGGGCGAGATATCCGGGCATTTCAGTGCAGTCTCAGGAAAATGCTGGATATGTCGGATGCATTTGATACCATTTGGCCCTCTCATGGCAGCTATCCGTTAACAAAAGATATTATTCCGGGTATTTTGCAGGGATCAGAGGACCTGATGGCAGGGAAATTATCGGAACAGGAACCGCCATGGCCTATGCCCTGCAAGAAGTATGTTTGTGATGTTGTGGGATTTTTGTATCAATTTGATTAATCGAAAATGACAATTATAATAGCAGTATTGGAGCAGAGACGGAACATATTCCCAAAAAATTGCCGGAAAAGGAGAAAAAAGAAATGCTTATTTCAAGTCAGCAGGGTATTAAAAGGATAGCGGAAATTTTGACCGCAAGCGGCCTTTTCACCCCGGACGAGATCAGGATGGTTTTTGATTATTTTGAATGGAATTCGGATGAGGCGCTGAAGCTGGGACACCGGGATTTGGATGGAGTGAAAAAGGAGCTTCTGGCGGAGCAGCTTTGGTTTCTCCGCAATGAGATGGCTCCCACTGCGGTAAGGGCAGGGAATTTATATTTTGCTTTGGGAGTGGTTGATGCGGACAATTGTCTTCCCGATGTTTGTTGGAAGAATAAGGCGGCGGCATCGACACCGGTAAAAATGGTCTCCACCTTTGCATATAATATGGGAATGGAATATGCAGAGAAGATACGGGAGCCACACTTAAGAATGCTGATGAACTTTGCCCGCAATGACCCGGAAATCATCAAAGAAGCCTATGAGAGCCAGAAAGATGAAAAGGACGAGCCTGACAATATCATTCTGCTGACGGTTTATTTCCTCTTAAAGTACCCGCAGGTGGATTCGCAGAATCGAGTGGAGGATTTTGAAGAGTTTTTGAAACAGCAGAAATGTCCCAAAAAGGAAACCGAACAGGAACTTGCCCTGATGCGGCAGTATGAGGAACTGCTTATTCAGAATTTCAGCAAAATATATGGTACATTTGCAGATGAGAAGAAGCCTTCCAGGCAGGCGTTGGATGAAATTGAAAAGGCGCTTTGGGAGGGTAAGGTAGATGACAGGATCCGGAAGCTGGCGTTGGCCGATACCTCTAACAAGCGTAGGTCGACATATCTGGATGAGCTTTGGAAATATGCCATAGGACTGGCGTTTATCAATTTTTCCCTTTCTGCACGCCTGAAAGATGTGGCATCCGTATGTATCACGGCAAATGCGGACGAAATGCTGTTTGTTATTAATAGTATCGATATGCGGGGAGATTTCAGGGTCAGGGGCGGAAACTTTGACAGGATATTTTGTATAGATGCCCCTACGCTGATCAACTGCGCCGTTGCTTTGCACAATGAGAATATTTTAAAGGAGCAGTTTGGGCGTAATCGTGAAATCTACCTCAACTGTATGGAGACCAAGAATCTGAAAAGCTATTTCTTTATGAGCCAGGTGACAGGGCAGGTGGATGCTGCTTTCCATAAGGAAAGGGAGCAGCTGGAACTTGCCAGGCAGCAGGAGAGGCTGATGGACGTATTTACCTCAGCTATGGATATGCCGAAGAGAGAGGAAATGAAGAAGTATTTAAGTGGTGAGACGGATGTGAAAGCCCTTTATTCACTTGCAGTGAAAATCCGTCCTGGTGCAGACCTGGTGTGGCCCTGGAATTGTATGGGACATTACAGGAAGGACTATGGCTATGACACTCTCTGCAAGAGATGTGAAGCGGCGATGATGGTGTGCGGGGGATTTGATTTATATTGTCTCGATTATCTGTTTGACTGTGATTATGATTACACGCAGGAGAAAGAAGTGGTTGACGAGGAGCGGATGAAGGAATTGTTCCGGAGCATGGAAGAAGAACAACTTACCCTGAGCAGCCGGTTGAGTGGCTTTTTACAGATAAGCGATGCTGTGCAATATGAGAAAAAAGTGCTGAAAGCCTTCACTGACGTGGGAAAAGAGATTTTTGGCGCTTATCTGGAAAAACAGCCTGATAAGATGGTGGAAGCTTTTCGGGGGGCGGAGGTTCCGGGCCGGATTTTTGGTTTACAGGTTCTTGCAAGGAATAAAAAACAGCCTGCAGACATTATTTGCAGCTTTGCCCAGGATAAGTCAAAAGAGGTCAGGGAAGCCCTGTTGGATATTCTTGTTACTGCTAAAGTTTATGAGAAAAATGTCATGTAAATGATTGCCTCCCAGAAA
>JAIDME010000133.1 GCA_029050705.1 Acetatifactor sp. | reverse complement strand
GGAGGCAATGTGTGATGAAGTTAAGAAAGTTTCATGTACTTAATAATCAAAGCAGTCAATGTATTGTCTCCCGGAGTGAAGATGCGCGAAAGTTATAGACGGACTGCCGTCCAGGCAGGACGGTGCACACAGACTGGCGGATATGAAGCGGCATGACATACATGATATACTTTGGTATATTGGTATGGCATGCCGCTTTTGTGTGGGCCTTGTCGGGATAAGGCCGTGGACGTACAGTGCTTCACAAATCGGGAGAAATAGTAAGCATACAGGAAATGTATGGGATTAGAGGGAGATATGAATTTACCGGGTAGTTTTACAGCAGTATTGGGAAAGTATGGGATTGAAAAGGGCAATGTGGTGTTTGCGGCCGTGGCGGATCTGGATGAAGAATTTCGTTTTGCGGATTCCATTGTGGCCATCACGGACAAAAAGCTGATTGTGGCAAGGTATCCCTACAAAGAAAAGAGGGAATATCGTCTGGGCGGGTATGACAGCTGGGCGGTACAGGAGGAAAAAATGGCGGAACCCGCCGTGCTTTTCTATGATCTGGCGGATGTGGAAAAGCTGGAGGTGCTGCGCCAGGTCAGCACAGGAGTGCTGATGGGAAAAATCAAAGGGACAGAGCAGTATCTGTGCCAGTTTTCCAACACGAAGATGGAGGCTTTCATGCGGATGTGCCGTCTGTTGGAGAAAACACAGAAGGGAGAGGAAATCTCTCAGGAGGATCTGGACGTCAAGCGGGGTAAGGAGTGTTGCCCGAAGTGCGGCATGATTTATCCCGACCAGGAGCGCAAGGTCTGCCCCAAGTGTATGGATAAGAAGTCTATTCTCTGGAGAATAGTGAGCTATTTTAAGCCCTACAAAGCGAAACTGGCACTCATGATGTTCTGCTATCTGGCTACGGCAGGCCTGAATCTTGTGTGGCCTTATTTAAGCGGAACGATTTTGTATGACAAGGTACTGGAGAAGGATGAGGCATTTTTGGCGGCATTCCATGTTCCGGCGGGAAGATTTGTGTTGGCGCTGGGGATTCTGGTCATCACCATGATCCTGACAAAGGTGCTGATCCAGGGCCTGGGTATTTTACAGGGAGTGCTGACGGCAAGGATTGCGCCCGAGGTGGTGAGCAGGCTGAAAAGCCAGGATTTTGACTCCATGGGAAAGCTGTCCATCAGCTTTTTAACAAAGCGAAAGACCGGCGGTCTGATCACCCGT
>JAIDME010000132.1 GCA_029050705.1 Acetatifactor sp. | reverse complement strand
GATATCCCTCATAATAGTGTACCCTTCCTTTCATGCAGACAACGGGAATTTCATCAATATATCCGAAAATAAATCTGCCTGCATGTCCCGGCACTGTCGATACCGGGAAACCGTCTATCTCGCCGTAAGGCAGTTCATACTCCACACGGATGTTCTCTGCGTAATCCCCCAGACCTGAACCCAGGACAATAGCGGCCTCAGGCACAAAATCCGTTTTCTTCCGTACACAGTCATAACATCTCATAAGCTTTTCGTACACTTCACTCATCTGCGGCACCTCCTCCGATTTTAAATAACTTTATAATCATTATACAAAAATCATATTTAAAAAGCAATGACGGCAGCTCTATAGTTTCCACCTTCCCCATTCCACCATATTCTCCAACAGGCTTACAATACGCATCAGACCGTCACGGTCTTCCGGCAAAAATCTGCCCGGAACAGGGCTGTCCAGGTCCAGAACGCCGATGACCTGTCCTCCGTGATGAATGGGAAGAACCAGCTCCGCATTAGAGTTACTGTCACAGGCAATGTGCCCCGGAAACTGATGAACATCTTCAACCAAAACTACCCTGTCTTCCTCCACTGCAGTTCCGCAGACGCCGCGTCCCACCGGAATTCGGATACACGCTGTCTTCCCCTGAAAGGGTCCCAGCATCAAAGAACCGTTTTCCATCAAATAAAACCCCGCCCAATTCAGATCTTCCATAATTTCATAAAGCAGAGCCGCCGTATTAGCAAGGGCCGGAAGCGGATGAAACTCCGTCTCCAGCAGGCTCCTGCATTGTTTTTCCAACATACTGTAATCCATAAGATCCTCCTTCCTGTATGTTATTGATTATAGACCGGAAGGACCGGGAAATCAACCGATGAGAAAGCAGAATTGGGCGAAAATATCTAACCACAATTTAAGACCGCTGCAACACCATAAAATATATGGTTCACAGCGGCCTCATTTTGATTCCGGCATTTTGAAATGTTCTGTCAGTTCCTCTCTCCCAGATACAGCCCCACCCGGCTCTCAAGATGCTCAATCAGCATATCCTCCGTGATATCATCGGCAAAATACGCTTCCAGCTCCTCGGAAAGAATGTTTCTCAGTTCCACCGGAAAATATCTCTTCGGCTTTGCTTTATCAATCAGATCATATAAGGTTTTTCCATCCAGTTCTATGTTCAGATCATCTCCTATCACAGCCTGTTCAAACCCCGATATTCTAACACTTGTACCTTTATTCATGGCGTTGATCTGTTCCTCCAACACATCTTTGCGCACACTTAAGCGAAAATTTGAATCCCGTTTCGCTTTAGACTGTACTTCATAGGAGAGGCACATTTCTATAAAAGCACAGGCTATCTCCTTATCCTCCTTTGATGCCGTCTTACGGACAGCCAGAGGAAAATCATTTCTGATATAATGTGCAGACCCGCTCTTTGTCGGATAACCGATGTAATTGATATCCTCACCATAGCAGATGCGGTACAGGGCAAGATGCTCCGGCTTATAAATATCCAGTTCATTGCAGAGCACCTTCCCTGTCAGCACAGTTCTGCCGGGTTCCACTCTGTCATTA
>JAIDME010000131.1 GCA_029050705.1 Acetatifactor sp. | reverse complement strand
TAAGATTGTGACAGCTTGTGCCTTATGAGGATATATGTCCCGGATTCCGGCGCTGCGATTATGCGATTTATGATTCAGAGCAGGTATGTCTGGCAGATAAAGTGATTCCATGGGACAATCGCTTTGTGGGAAATACTGCCATAGAATTTGAAGGAGAGTTTATTGCCATTTATCAGGTACAGAACCCGGGAGAAACGGATGCGGAGATTCTTGCGGCTGACCTGGTGCATGAGATGTTTCATGCATATCAGATGAGGAGAGGAGAAAATCGCTGGCCTGACGATTTTAAGCTGCTGGCCTATCCTGAAAATATGGAGAATTATCGGCTGAAATATGCGGAGAATCAGTTGCTGGCCGCAGCCTATCATGAAACCGGAACGAGGAGAGCGGGAATGCTGGCGGCTTTTCGGGCGATACGGGAGCAGCGCAGGAAGCTGGTGGGGGAATATCTGGAGCAGGAGCTTCTTGCAGAACACCTTGAGGGTTGTGCAGAGTATGCCGGGTGCCGGGCGCTGCAATCCATCAGCCCTGATAAGTTTCGCGAGAGGATAGAGCGCTATCTGACTGTTCTGAAAACCATGGACAAAGCATTTTTTGATATCAGGAGGCAGGCGTACTTCACCGGAGCAGTGTACGGACTGGTCCTGGCGGACTGTACAGAAGAGGATTCACTGCAGACAGAACTTCAGCAGTACCGACAGGTTAAGGCCGGAAAGATAAAGGAATTTCTGGACAGAAGTCCCGTTGAAAAAGAGGAAGACTGCATGATCTGCGGATATGACCCCATGAATATGATCATATGCGGCAGGCAGGTATTGTGCACTCATTTCGTTGTGCTGAGATCAGGAGAAAGCGTGCAGTTTCTGAACGGTCCTGTACTGCTGGAGTTAGACGAGAATGATGACCGGAAAGTGGGAAAATATTGGGTTTTGCCACAGGAAAAATCTTGAAATTCTGCAACAATTGTATTATACTTAAATCAAAGTATGAGGATATGCACTATGTATAGAAGATAGGATATCTGTGCAGAAAGGAGCAAATCATTATGAGAATAGCGCCAATCAACAATACGCATTCTGCCTATAACGTTGCCCGTTCCAATAACAATGTAAATTCTATCCATGGAAAGCTTGCCAGCGGCAAAAAGATCAACAAAGCATCGGATGACGCGGCGGGACTTGCCATTGCCCAGAAGATTTTGAAGGAAAATAAGGGCCTGGATGTGGGTGCATCCAATATTCGTGACGGAATCAGCGTGGCAAATGTGGCGGATGGTGCCATGGGGACAATGACGGATTCTTTGCAGAGGATTAAAGAACTTGGCATTCAGGCATCTAATGGTTTTTACGGCGATTCTGACAAAAAGATGATTCAAAGTGAAGTTAATCAACTGCTTCAGGATGTCCAGCGCACGGCGGTGGGAACCAAATTTAATGAAATGTCATTACTGGACGGCAGCAAGGCGGATATGCACATCGCATCAAATGCCGATGGCACCGGATTAAAGCTCGGAATGGAAAATGTGACATTGAAGTCTCTTGGACTCAACGGGTTTGATGTCACCAAGAATTTTGATCTCTCCGCTATTGACACTGCAATCAATAAAGTCAGCGCGGCCAGGGGCAGAGAAGGAGCTCTGACAAATGCTCTGGAGCATTCTTACAACAGCAACAGGGCAACCTCTGAGAATCTGACTGCATCCAGAAGCCGCATAGAGGATCTGGACATTCCGAAAGCTGTATCGGAAAAGCAGAAAAACAAGCTTCTTCAGGATTACCGCATGGGTATGATGCGCAAAAAGATGCAGGATGATTCATCGGTTTTGAAACTTTTTGGTATGTAAAATATAAAAGCATAAAGGAGAAAAAATGGACGAGCAAAACTATGGAAACGGGCAAAACGGAGGAGACAGCAACAACTCTCAGCCCGGAAATTATTATCAGGACTATACTGCTAATATGCAGCAGTATCAGGCACCTCCGCAGAACGATGGACCCAGGGGAGCCAACGGATTGCAGGTTGCCGGCCTTGTCTTAGGCATTATCGGTATTCCAGCCAGCTGCTGTTACGGAATCGGACTTGTGTTTGGTATCATCGGCCTGATTCTGTCACTGGTGGGGAACAAGCGGAATAAAGGTTCAGGTGTCGGAATCGGCGGCCTTGTCTGTTCGATTATCGCAGTTGTCCTTGGCATGATAATGGCTATTTATTATGTCTATGCTTTCGTAGTGTTGATGAATTCCGGTACTTTTGACGAAATGATGCAACAGATTATGGAAAACTATTATTAAT
>JAIDME010000130.1 GCA_029050705.1 Acetatifactor sp. | reverse complement strand
CAGTACAACCGTCTCCACATTCGCCGTCCAGGGGAACTGGTCTACGGCCACCGCCCGCTCCACCACATAGCCGCCTGCCAGAAAGGCCTCCAAGTCTCTGGCCAGGCTGGTGGGTTTGCAGGATATGTACACGATGCGCTCCACGCCATACCTGATGATCTTGGGCAGCGCCTTCGGATGAATGCCGTCACGGGGCGGATCCAGAATGATCATATCCGGTTTCTCAGGGATGTCATCCAGTACCTTCAGCACGTCTCCCGCCAAAAACTCACAATTTACCAGGCCGTTCTCCGCCGCATTCTGTCTTGCCGCCTCCACCGCCTCTTCCACAATCTCCACACCAATAACCTTACCCGCCACAGCCGCCAGCATCTGCGCGATGGTGCCGGTTCCGCTGTAAAGGTCATAGACCACCGCATCTTTTCGACCCAAATCACCCACATACTCCCGGGCTGTCTCATACAATACCTCTGCGCCGTGGGAATTAGTCTGAAAGAAAGAAAAGGTGGATATTTTAAATTTCAGCCCCAAAAGCTCCTCATAAAAATATTCCCGGCCGTAAAGCACATCGCTCCTGTCGCTCTGCACCACATCCGCCTGGGAATCGTTCACAATATGCAGGATACCGGCAAATCTGCCCTTTAGTCCGCCTCCGTTCTGCAGTGCCAGCAACGCTTCCAGAAAACCCCTCAGAAGCTCTTCTTCTCCCGGGTTTTCTTTCCTCAGATTCTCCGCCCCCAAAGCACTCTCTGCCCCGGTCTGCCTCTTCATCGGTTCCTGGGAAGTAGTCACAAGCGCCACCAGTATCTCCCCTGTCCCGGAAGCTTTGCGCACCAACAGATGACGCAGATACCCCTCATGACGCATCCTGTGATAATAGCCGGCCTTTCTTTCCCCGAAGTAATCCCGCACCGTCTTCAGTATCAGGCGGTAATCCGCATCCACTATCCTGCAGTCCTCCACCATCACCACATCATAATAACTGCCTCGTCTGTGCATTCCCAGAGAAAGAGGCCCGTCCTTTATCTCATCGCCGAAGGAAAACTCCATTTTGTTCCTGTATTCATACTCCACGGGGCTTCCCTTAATGCCCTCCCACATCCAGGGTGTCTCCTGCGCCGCCAGCGCGTTCTCAAGAAGTTTCTTTACCTGTGCTTCCTTGATCTTCAGCTGTTCTTCGTAGGCCAAGGAAAGATATGTACATCCACCGCACACGCCAAAATGGGAACACGGATGACCTGTCTCCAGAGGTGATTTTTCAAGTACCTCAAGTAAACGGCCTTCCGCCTTCCCTTTTCTCACTTTATTGACACTGAGCTTTATCTTTTGTCCGGGCAGGCTGTTTTTTACAATCACGATGCCCTCCCCGGTATCAACAATGCCTTTGTTGGGGAAGTCAACCCTTTCGACTGTCGCTTCGTATACCTGTCCCTTTTTCATTCGCTCAGTGCTCTCCCTCGTCTACGAAGAAGTCATCGTCATCCTCGCCCTCTTCATCTTCGAACTCGTCCTCAAAATCATCCTCAAAGTCATCCAGATAATCGGGGGTAAAATAGCGGTACACAGCGTAGGCAATCGCCGCTACTGCTGCAATCGCGCCGATAACTGCCAGCACACACACAACTGCATTGCATTTCTTTTTCTTGGGTTCTTCCTTTTTGCCCAGGATTTCATTCAATTTTGCCGCCTCGATTAAATTTTCAAGCTTGTTCATAGGATACCTCCACATGTTTGTTACGTCCGTTTATAGA
>JAIDME010000013.1 GCA_029050705.1 Acetatifactor sp. | reverse complement strand
TAACTGGTGTGTTCTGTATCCAGCTTAAAAATTTTTGTATTTTCGTCATACAGAATATTCATTTTAATTTGCCCCTCCAAATTTATCCCCAATGTGTCATATATCTATCTTATTGGAAACTTGTATATTTTTAAATGGATAAAATCCACAAATTAATTTTACTATTTTATAAATTTTAACTAAGTTTAAGTTATTTTAAGTAAAAAAAGGAGTCATCCTTGTGGATGACCCTTTTCTGTGGCTCCTTTATCTTTTTTCCGCAATTTCCGTCCGCGTTTTGTAAATGCTGTGAGCGGGCACTACCCCCCGTACCATAGAGGTCGGATAGATGTTGAACTCCCTGCCGATGACTGTTCCGGGATTCAGTACGCTGTTGCAGCCTACCTCCACATTATCTCCCAGCATAGCCCCCATTTTTTTCAGTCCCGTCTCAATGCAGACATCTCTTCCTTTCACTACCACCAAAGTCTTGTCGCTCTTCACATTGGAGGTGATTGAACCTGCACCCATGTGAGAACGAAAGCCCAGCACACTGTCTCCTACATAATTGTAATGCGGTACCTGCACCTTATTGAACAGCACTACATTTTTCAACTCCGTGGAATTACCCACCACGGCTCCCCTTCCCACGATGGCGTTACCGCGTATATATGCGCAGTGGCGGATTTCCGCCTCCTCATCCACAATAAGAGGACCGTTCAGGCAGGCTGTAGGCGCCACCTTGGCGCTTTTTGCAATCCAGATATCCTCCCCTTTCCGCTCATATACCTCCTGGGACAAGCTGTTGCCCAGCACGAGGATAAAATCATGAATTTTGGGCAGCACCTCCCAGGGGTAGGTCACATCCCGGAACAGTTCCGCCGCGATCGTCTCCCTTAAATCATACAAATCTGCAACCGTTATACCGCTCATGTCTCGTCGCTCTCCTTTATTATTCTTTCTGCTTATAATTTGCCGCAGCCGCGTCAAACATCCCGTAAAGCTGTCTCTGATTGTTCAGCTGTTTTACATATTCCGTCCGTCTGCCCACAAAGCCGGACAGCTTATCCATGTACTCACGGGAGGTAATCTCCCCCTCCGCCACCAGGGTAAGGCCCTTCTCCCAGCTGGCCGTCAGAGCCGGATCCAGAAGCGCCTTAATGGAGCCGCCGACCACATCGTAGATCATTTCGCCCATCAGTGTGGGCGTCAGTATCTGGCTCCTTTTGTTCAGAGCAAGGTATTCGATATTTACCAGCTTTTTCAAGATCTCAGCCAGGGTGGCGATTGTGCCGATGCCGCTTCCCTTTATCTGTGCGCGTAACTCCTCGTCCTCAATGAATTGTCCGGCATTCTCCATGGTCAGAATAATACTTCCGGAGGTGTACCGTTTGGGCGGCGAGGTCTCACCTTCCTTAATTTCGCAGGATTCCAGGCTCACGCTCTCTCCTTTTTTGAGTGCCATGAGCACCTCGGTAAATTCCTCATCGCACTTTATTTCCGGCTCGCCAAGCTCTTCTCCATTTTTATTTTCGCCATCCTCTGTGTTTTCCGCCGGGCCTGCTTTTTTTCCCGGAGCAGTTTCCCTTTTGTCTTCCTTCCTGAAGACATAGGCAACCTTCTGATAGCCTTCCTCCGCCAGCACCTTGAAGTTTGCATAGAATTTCTCCTCCTTCACACTGACGCACAGGGCAAATTTCCGGTATACTGCCGCCGGATAAAAGATGCTCAAGAACCGACGGACAATTAACTCATACACTTTAGCCGCCAGGGGTGCAAGCCCGCCCAGGGCACCCAGTCCCTGGCCCGTTGGAATAATGGCATAGTGATCCGTAATCTGTTTGTCATTGACGTACCTGGTCTTAGCAATGCCCTTATAGCTGCCGTTTCCAAGAATCTCTCCCGCGAAGACAGAAACCGGCCCGTAATTTTTCAAGCCCCCGATATTCTTATGTATTTCCTTTGCCACAGCGGTGGATAGAACTCTGGCATCCGTCCTCGGATAGGTCACCAGCTTTTTCTCGTACAGTTCCTGCACAATACCCAGTGTCTGGTCCGGACTGATCTTAAAGTATTTTGAACAGTCATTCTGGAGCTCCGCCAGATTATACAGCAGGGGAGGGTTTTTATTCTCCTTCTTCCGCTCAATGCTTTCCACCTTCGCTGTGCCCGGGGACGATTCCTGCCCACTGCCCGGAACTGTGT
>JAIDME010000129.1 GCA_029050705.1 Acetatifactor sp. | reverse complement strand
GTTTACGTTGTCATGATCCAGATGTATCTCCGTGATTTCCACATCATAATATTGAGCTTTCCCGTTCACGGTACAGAGTATCTGTGCAGGCCCTTTCGCGATTTCCTGCTTCAGCCCGATAGGCAATGGCTCATTTACCCCCAGGGAAAGCGCCCTGGCATTACAGGTTCCGAAAATACCCTGTGTACTGTTCTCTGTAATGCTTCCGAGAATATGTTCGTCAGTATAGATGATCATGCCTGTCATCTCCCCCGGATTACCCGCCTCGCCCTTTTTTATTTCTATAATGCTAGTCTCATAGAGCGTGCCGCCCCCCATGTGCATGAGCGTGCTGGTATCCACATCATTGATTCCGTGTCCCAGGGCTCCGAAGTTTCCATAGCTGTCAATGTAGGTCATGGTACCCACTCCCTGGGCATCATCCCTGACCCAGACTCCGATCTTATACTTCCCGGCCTCGTCACGCTCCGGCTTTATCTGCACGTCCATAGTTTCTCCACCGCGCTCCACAGTCAGTATCACGGCATTTCCGCCGCAGTTTTCAACCAACCTGATTAACTCATCTTTTTCCTCTATCTCCTGCCCGTTTACCTTGCGGATATAGTCTCCTGATTTTACTATGTTTTTTCCCGGCGAACATTTGAGGCCGTTTTCGCCCTGAAAATCTCCTGTTCCCACCACAAGAACCCCGTCTGTCTTCACATAAATGCCGATGGGCGCCCCCACCGGAATCAATGTCTGATCCTCAATGACCTGTATATCAACCTGCTTGATAGGCAGGAACCCAAAAAGCTTTACCTGCATCTGGTAAGAGGATTCCATATCCATCTTCATGGTGACTGTCTTGCTCAGATCAATATTGACAGCCCCTTCCGGAATGTTGCTCTTTCCCTGATCGCTTACGCTGACAATCTCAGCCTTTGCCGGAATGCCCAGACGAAATGACTCCTCCTCACCCGCCCGGACGTTGATGACCGAGGGAATGCTGCTTTCTATTCTGGAATAGACGGTTCCCGTGAGCGCCGTACAGCTTATTACGAGCATTGCTATCAGGCAGGCGCGGTATATCTTCAGCCGCCGGACTCTTTTTTTCCACTTATCCAGTACCACCACCATATCCTTCCCGGCCTGCTCCTGAATCCTTCTGTTTTCGTCACTGCTCCGTCTCATACTAACCTCCATGAATCCGCTCTGCCGAATCATCAATCCCACAGCGAACAAGTTCGTTTATCTAGTAAGCGAACCCCAGTCCGCCGCGCCGGGCCTGTCCCACAAACAGCCGATAGCCTGCGCCCATCAAAAAAAGACCCTCGCAAGAGTCTTTTTTCTTTTGTTGTATATAGTATGTGACATTTTTCAGCTTTCATACAAAAATTTATTTCACCTGTGCGGTTGCAATCCAATGGTCTGCCTGCATGCAATTTATTGCGATGCAGGTGGGCCGTTGGATTAGCAACCCACTCCCATATGAGCAAAATGCGGATGCATAAGCAGACGCAGGAGCGCATAAGCGCGGGTTTTGCGAATGTGGGAGTCAGGTTGGATGCTCTATGGAGCATCCGACCGTACAGGTGGAATCTATTTTGACCCAATCTGCCCGTGCAGGCTTTGCAGGGACTGTATTTCTCCGCTTCCGTTCTGCTTTATCTGAAGAATTCCCTCCGCGGTAGCCTTCGCTGCGGCGATGGTAGTCATATAGGGAATCTTGCCCTTGATGGCTGCCTTCCGCAGATAGCTGTCGTCATGCACGCTGTCAGCGCCCACAGGGGAATTGATGATCAGATCAATCTTCCCGTTGGTAATCATATCCAGCACATTGGGGCGGCCCTCATAAAGCTTCTTTACCAGCTCCGCCGGAATACCCGCTTCCTGTATCAGCTTGCAGGTATTTCCCGTGGCAAGGATATGGAATCCCGCCTCATGGAATATTTTTGCAACTTCAACAACCTCTGCCTTATCCTTGCGGTTGACGCTGATCAGCACTGTGCCCTCAAGAGGAAGCCTGGTCTGGGTCGCCTCCTGAGCTTTGAAAAAGGCCTCGCCAACAGTAGATGCCAACCCCAGCACCTCGCCGGTGGAACGCATTTCAGGCCCCAGAAGAGGATCAACCTCCGGAAACATATTGAAGGGGAATACCGCCTCCTTGACCCCATAATACGGTATATCCTGCTCCTTTAACTCCGGCACGGGAGAAGGCCTGCCCGTAATATCAGCTGTGATAATGTCCGTAGCCAGGGGCACCATACGGATATTGCACACCTTGGATACCAGCGGCACCGTGCGGGATGCTCTGGGGTTCGCCTCCAGCACATATACCCTGTCATTCTCAATGGCATACTGCATGTTCATCAACCCCTTTACATGCATTTCCTCAGCGATTCTGCGAGTGTAATCCTTGATGGTGGCCACATTCTTCTCGGAAATATGTCTGGAGGGAATGATGCAGGCCGAGTCACCGGAATGTACGCCGGCCAGCTCAA
>JAIDME010000128.1 GCA_029050705.1 Acetatifactor sp. | reverse complement strand
ATGTTTATTGGCATCTTTGTTTTTTCCTTGATTTCTGCGATCAGCTCGCTTGCCTTGTAAGGAACCAGCAGGCCCGCCATGTCCTTGATACAGATGGAGTCCGCACCCATCTCCTCAATCTTCTTTGCCATATCTGCCCAGTATTCCAGGGTATATGCGTCACCCAGGGTATAGGACAGGGCTACCTGCGCATGGCCTCTGCCTTCCTGCTGCTTCATCCTGTTGGTAGCGTTCACCGCTTCCTGCAGGTTGGGCAGATAGTTCAGGCAGTCAAAGATACGGATTATGTCGATACCGTTTGAAATAGACTTCTGTACAAATGCATCCACAACATCATCCGCGTAGGGTCTGTAACCCAGGATGTTCTGCCCGCGGAACAGCATCTGCAGCTTCGTGTTTTTAAAGCCATCGCGCAGCTTGCGAAGTCTGTCCCAAGGGTCTTCCTTCAGGAAGCGCAGGGATGCGTCAAAGGTTGCGCCGCCCCAACATTCTACGGAATGATATCCGACCTTATCCATTTTCTCCACAATAGGAAGCATGAATTCGGTAGGCATTCTGGTTGCAATCAGAGACTGGTGCGCGTCACGCAGTATAGTTTCCGTAATTTTAATCGGTTTTTTTGTAGTTTCTGACATTGCGAATCTCCTCCACATTTTATATTTTAGAACGAAATTGCTTTGTATTATTTCCGGCACAGCTCTCTTTAAGCAATGCCATTCATAAGCCCTGGCGGGCTTATTTCATCGCGCTATGCGCGATATACAGACGGGATTGACCGCCTTGCTGCTCGTGCAAGCACGGCAGCCGGGCGTTCAATCTCGTCTGTGCATTGCTTAAAAGACCCCGAATATGGCCATGAAGGTACCTGCGGCCACGGCAGTTCCGATCACGCCTGCCACATTAGGTCCCATAGCATGCATCAGCAGGAAATTCGTAGGATCTGCCTCAGCACCCACCTTCTGGGATACACGTGCCGCCATGGGAACGGCGGAGACGCCTGCGGAACCGATCAAAGGATTTATCTTGCCCTTGGTCGCCACGCACATAAGTTTACCGAAGAGAACACCTGCCGCAGTACCGAAC
The DNA here is from genome assembly GCA_029050705.1 of Acetatifactor sp. Lineage (GTDB taxonomy): Bacteria > Bacillota > Clostridia > Lachnospirales > Lachnospiraceae > Acetatifactor. The sequence goes on along the minus strand of JAIDME010000128.1, from coordinate 1,449 downwards.
ATAAACGCAAGCAGACCCAATAAAACTATTTTTCCCGTATCCCAGTTCAGGAATGCCTCTGCACTGGTAGTAGCACCCACAGAGGTTCCCAGCAGAATAACCACGATGTACATCAATGCGTTGGAAGCTGTCTCTGTAAGCTGTCTTACGACACCCGACTCTCTGAACAGGTTACCAAGCATCAGCATACCTACAAGGGGAGCAGTGGTGGGAAGAATCAGGCTGACCACGATGGTAACAATGATGGGGAACAGAATCTTCTCCAGCTTGGAAACCGGGCGAAGCTGACCCATCTTAATCTTTCTCTCTTTTTTCGTAGTCAGAAGTTTCATAATAGGCGGCTGGATAATGGGCACCAGCGACATATAGGAATAAGCCGCCACTGCGATAGGTCCCATGATCGCCGTCTGTCCCAGTTTACTTGCCAGGAAGATGGAGGTAGGGCCGTCAGCACCGCCGATAATGGAGATTGCTGCAGCGGCCATGTCATTAAATCCCAGCGCGATAGCTCCGAAATATGCGGCAAAGATACCAAACTGTGCCGCCGCTCCCAGCAGAAAGCTCTTGGGGTTGGCAATCAGCGGGCCGAAATCTGTCATAGCGCCCACACCCATGAAAATCAGAGAGGGCAAAATCGCCAGCTCGTCTAATTTATAAAAATAATACAGCAGGCCGCCCGCACCGTTCGAGGCGTCCTCCGCGTGAAGCATGATGTCGGGATAAATATTTACCAACAACATGCCGAAGGCTATCGGAACTAAGAGCAGCGGCTCAAATTCGTGGCGGATAGCCAGATAAAGGAAAAAGCATGCAACCGCTATCATAACGTAATTTCCCACGGTCAGGTTAAAAAACGCCGTCTGATGGAGCAGGTTGTTCAGCGTAGAACCTATATATTCCATTTGTTGACCTCCTGTTGTCGTTGTCTATAGTGGATGTGAACTTTAGTTCATGGTCGCCAGAACCGCACCCGCTTCTATCGCATCGCCGACAGCGACATCAATGCTTGCAACCGTTCCGTCCTGAGGAGCAACAACGGGGATTTCCATCTTCATCGCTTCGATGATGACAACGGCATCACCGGCCTTCACAGCATCACCGACCTTCTTCTCAAGCTTGAACACCTTTCCTGCCGCGCCTGCCTCAATCTTAACGCTGCCTGCACCGCCGGCCGCCTTGGGAGCTGCTGCGGGAGCCGCCTTAGGGGCTGCCTTAGGAGCTGCGGGTGCCTTAGCAGCCACGGGCGCTCCTGTAGATGTGCCTTCTTCCACTGTCACGTCATATACGTTTCCGTTCACCGTAATGGTATAATTTTTCATTTTATTTTCCTCCAAAATTATATTTATCACTGATATTTACCTAATTCTCATCGACAATAAATTGCATCGCCGGGCAACAAACTGTTTGCCGGGCAACGAACTGTTTGCCTATTAGCGTCGTATGATAGAG
>JAIDME010000127.1 GCA_029050705.1 Acetatifactor sp. | reverse complement strand
GTCAGACGTTCTGTCTCCCTGATTGCATCCTCATGCCCGGTGAGCGCCGCAAAGGGGGAAAACTGCGCCGCACGCGCCGAGAGCGGCATCTGCGGATGTCTTGCAGATACATGATGCGGCAGATTGATTATGTCCTCATAATTTCCGCTCTGTGCCGTGTTCATGCCTTGTGCCCTCCGATCTGCCGGTTCCGTTCTTTCGTCATTGCCCCCTCCTGCAGATTCATCCCCTTTAAAACCGCATTCTTTCCGTACCTGCCCTTAATCTCCAGCATTGCCTCCTGCAGCTTTCTCTCCTTTGCAAGCTGCCTGTCCTCTGCTTCCTTTTCTTTTTCCAAAGCCTGATAATCCGTAAAGAGATCAAGCTGCACAAACGCCTCCGTCCCCCTGACCTCCGCCTCACTCACAAGACGGTTTGCCGCCACTGTCACACGGCGCACAAGCAGAACCGGATTCACAATCCGGTCATACAACTCCATGATTGCATCTGTGATGATCCGTGTGGAGGAAGTCTGCCGGGGAAGGTTTGCCGTTCCGTGGGCATGTTTTGGAATCTTGCGGCCGTAATGGTCTGTGGTGATTTCCCCCTTGTATGCGCTCCTGATCTTCGGGTTTGTCAGGTTTTCAATGTCATAGCCGATGGTCAGCATCATCTGGTCTGTGACAAGTTTTTTCTCCACCAGATCCAGGACCAGCAAATCTGTCATTTCCCGTACGATCAGCTTTCCTTTTTCGAAGTCATAAGGACACTGCAATACCTGACCGGAACTTATACTATTGGTTTCCGGCTTGTAGGCCTTTATCAAATCCATGGTGACCGGCTCCCAGCCCCAGGCATGATCTATCAGAAGTTCTGCATTGACCCCGAACAGCCTGTATAAAAGCTCTTCATTGTAATAATCATTATCACCTCCCAGAGAGCACCTTGCGATGTCTCCCATGGTGAACAGTCCTTCCGCCTCCAGCTTCTTCTGATACCCGTGACCCACCCTCCAGAAATCCGTCAGCGGACGGTGATTCCATAACTGCCGCCGATAGCTCATCTCATCCAGTTCCGCTATCCTTGCGCCGTTTTCATCCGCCGCAACATGCTTCGCCCCAATATCCATTGCAACCTTACACAGATAAAGGTTTGTGCCGATCCCCGCCGTCGCCGTGATTCCCGTCTCAGCCAGAATATCTCTTATCATCTTTGATGCCAGTTCCCTTGCCGTCATTTGACAGGCATGCAGATAATCCGTCACATCCAGAAACACCTCGTCTATGGAATAGACATGTATATCCTCCGGCGCAATATACCTCATGTAAATACTGTAAATGCTTGTACTGTATTTCAGGTATAGAGCCATCCTCGGCGGCGCCGTGATATAAGCCGCCTCCATTTCAGGATGCTCCAACAGCTCCGGTGCCTGATGAGATCTTCCAATTAAAGTTCTCCCCGGCACCCTCCGTTTCCGCTCTATGTTTACTTCCCTCACCCGCTCCACAACCTCAAACAGTCTTGCCCTGCCGGGTATGCCGTAAGCTTTCAGAGAAGGTGAAACCGCCAGGCAGATGGTTTTTTCCGTGCGCCCGGCATCCGCCACCACCAGGTTTGTGGTAAGCGGATTTAACTGCCGCTCCACACACTCCACGGAAGCATAAAAGGATTTCAGGTCTATGGCTATATAGGTTTTCTGTTTTTCTGCCCTGCTTTGCATTGCCCCGCGCTCCTCCTGTTTCCGCTTTTTATCATATCCCCGGGAATATGTTCATACTCCTCTTTTTTATATTATACCAGAAAGTATGTTCGATTTTAACCCCTTTTTTATATTTTTACCGTTCCAGAATTAAAAAATGAGCTGCCGCATGAATTATACTCGTTAATGCGGCAGCTCATTCCTCAAAAGCCTGATTTATGAAATTCTCTTTGCTTTGATCATTTTCTTATTTTCATACATACGGACATCCGCCTGCTGATATACATCCATCAGCATTTCCTTGTCCTGATGCTTGTCGTAGACCGCATAGCCGCTGGCAATACTGATGCGGAAGGGCTGTCCCTTCACAGCGTTATAGTCCTCCATAGCCTTTGTAAAACAGATAACTGCTTTTTCACAGCGGTCGGCCACATCCTCGCCGCTTAAGATTCCGACGAACTCATCGCCGCCGACTCTGTAGCAGGTGCCCTCCGCGGTTTCCACTGCCGTCTTGATGATTTCCGCGCTGCATACCAGCAGTTCATCCCCTCTCTGATGACCCTGCTTATCATTTACAAGCTTCAGATCATTTACGTCGAACATTATAATAGCAATTCCGGGAAGCTGCTGCTTTTCTTTTTCCAGTTCCTCCAGCCGCTCCTGAAAAGCTGTCCGGTTGCCAATACCCGTCAGGCCGTCCCGGTAGGCAAGCTGGCTGACAAACTCCGACTGCACCCCAAGCTTTATCGTATTGATCATTTTCTCCAGGCTGGAGCTGCCGTAACACAGTATAAAAATCAGCAGACCGATGCGCACAAACATAGCGTTGTCGTTGGTGCTGCCCCAATAATAC
>JAIDME010000126.1 GCA_029050705.1 Acetatifactor sp. | reverse complement strand
GTATTTCCTGCGGGTTCCTCCGAAAGGTCTGCGTCAGAGATTCCTGCCTCAATCCCGGCATCTCCCCCGGGCAGATCCATGAGACCGCCTGCTGCCTCTGCTCCTGCGCTATTTCCCGCAATATCTTCGGCTGCTTCCGCAATATCTTCGGCCGCTTCCGCCACCTCTGTCTTCTGCGCCGATGTGGCAAAAATAAACACCACCATAATGACAAGGAACACTCCCACGCCAATAGCTACAAATATCTCTCTTCTGTATTTCATGATCGATTTAATCTTCCATTCATCTGTCTCCGCCGCCTGTATTTCCTCTCTGGCGATCAGAGCATGGCATACACCAACCCAAAACTACCACAGTAGTTTGCATTTGTCAACTCTACTGTGGCAGCTTTAATCATTATTTCTCTTAATTTAAGCTTAATTTACCCTACTATGCGTCACCCTGCGCCGCATCCTCCTCATAGAGCCCTGCATAATCTCCATCGCTTATTTCAATATGCGCCGGTTCCCCCGGATAGTAGATGATCATTATTCCGTCATCGCAGCTGTATATTCTCCAGTTGTTTTCAAATTCAACTCTGTTAACAGATGAATAATACATCGAAAGTCCGTCCACGGCAAATTCCAGCATTCCTTCGTCATCAAAAAACACTTCCAGTCTGCGTCCCTCACTGTCCTTGTAAATGCTGCCCTTCATATACCAGTTATCATCCGCCGGATCGGGCTCTATATAGTCCAGGTCATTGCCCGCATCCTCATCTCCGGAAACGCTCTGCCCGTCAGTCTGCGGCATATCCTCTCCGATGCCTCCTTCAGCCCCGGCGTTTTCCCCGGTGCTGCCGCCCCCGGCCCCGGAATCCTCACCGGATATATTCTCCCACATGCCGCCTTCCCCGGTGGCATACTCTGTCTGTGTGCCTCCATCCTTTCCGCCGTCTCCCGTTTTCTGACATGCCGACAGACTGACGGCAGCAGCCAGCGCCGCAACCAAAACAATACCTTTTTTCCTGTTGATCATCTTTCATTTTCCTCCTTTAAAAATCTATATGGGCTCTGAACAGTTCTATGCTTTTTATAAAATTACGGTATCGCAGAAAACTGAAATGCCTCTGCCATCTCTTCCACCATTTCATCGCTTACCTGAAATGTATCTCCCAAAAAATCTCCCAAAACATTGACTACAATAAAGGACGCCTTTCTGTCCGCAATGATCAGCGCCTTTTCGCTGCTGTTTGCAAGCAGCAGGATTTCCCCGCTCTTAGTCACATAATTCCATTCCCTGTACTCGTCAATCTCTCCCACATTCAGCGTAACCGGATTGAAGGAGCCCTTCACAGCGCGTATCATCTGATAGTCCGACACCCACGATACTGATTCCGATTCCCATGGCACAGATTCCCTGACTTCTATTCTGCCCTCCATGAGAAAAGTTCCATCATCATACACATAACCAAAGTAAAAATCCCATCCCACATTCCTGGGCATGCCGCCGCATACAGCTCCGATCTCTGCCCGTCGGCACAGATCATCATAATCTTCCGCCAAATAAAACCCTTTCAGCCGGAACAGGCAAAATTTTGCACAAAGTTCATTTACCTTGTCCGCCATCTCCTGCGAATAACACCCATACACAAGCCTGTATTCTTCCTCCAGTCCGGAAGCTTCTTTTCCGCTTCCTGAGAGAATGTCCCCGTCCGTGTCATATTCCTTCAGAAACTCCCTCCATTCGCTGCACGCTCTGTACTCCGGGCTTTCCGCCACTCCTCCCAGAGTGATGATGTCCGCTTCCCGCACAGGAATTTCTTCCCGGGCAATCTCATCCACACGCTTTTCCAAGCCTGACAGATCCATAACCTCTTCTTTCCCTAACCCTAAGTCATGCAGCCTGTAAAAACGAACAGCATATACCGCTGTTGTCACAAGCAGACTTCCCGCCAGAACCGCTGCAGGAAGCAGCATTGACTTTGCGCCGTATGTGCTGTTTCTCTGCAGAATTTTTCTCCCCCTTAACAACTGATTTCTTATGGTTGACTCGGAACAATGGAACATATCCGCAATCTCAGCAGTGCGGTATCCCTCATAATAATGCAGATAGATAACCTGTCTGTACTTGACCGGAAGGTCCAGCACCTGTTGGCGTATCTCACTGTCTTCTCTCTGAACAGTATTTCCCCGGCGCAAAAAGACATTCATGTTTTCCAGCCTTCTCTTCCACCGCCGCAGCTCATCCTTACAGGTATTGGAGGCAGTTACAATGAGCCATGCCTTCTCATGTTCCTCCGATTCGAACTTCTTTTTACATGAAATCAGCTTCAAAAACGTCTCCTGTACCATATCTTCCGCATCAGATGTATTTTTCATGAAAGAAAAGCAGACGCGGTAAACCGTATCTGCCTGTCGCTTATATATTTTTGCAATATCATCATCCATATTCAATGAACAATTCATTACATTCATTTCCGGCCCACCTCCACTATAGATACGAATCA
>JAIDME010000125.1 GCA_029050705.1 Acetatifactor sp. | reverse complement strand
AAGTAATAATCATAACAAGATTTACACATGGAATTTACACAAGAGCAAATCTCGGAAATAATTTCCGAAATCACAAACGGCCACCAAGGCCTTGACGGATTGGTAAAGCAGGGTCTTGAAAGTTTGATGCGTAGCGAACGCAGTCTCCACAACAGCGAACATCAGGATGTCAGCAACGGCTTTCGCGGTCGTCGGGTATGCCATGGCGGCAAGGTGTTCGAGCTTCGCGTGCCCCGCAGTCGCCACAGCAACTTCTACCCGATGCTTCTCGGCGTGCTCAAGGATCAGGAGGAAGAAGCCCAGAAGCTTGTCAGCAGCCTTTACTGTTCCGGTCTGACCACCGAGCAGGTAGGGAAAATCTATGAACAGTTTTACGGCAGACATTACAGCAAGAGCCAGGTAAGCCGTCTCCTGAACACGGCCCGCGATGATGTGAGCGCCTGGCTGGGACGCAAGCTCGAGAATCGCTATCCTATCCTTTACATCGACGCCACCTACGTTCTCACCCGCCGGGACGATTCCGTCAGCAACGAGGCCTATTACACCGTACTGGGCGTAAGGGAAGACCGGACCCGTGAGGTGTTGACCGTGGTAAACTTCCCCACGGAAAGCGCCACGAACTGGAAGGACGTCTTCCAGGAGCTCAAGGAAAGAGGGGTGCGCCTTGTCGACCTGCTGGTGTGCGACGGACTGGCGGGGATCGAGAATGTCCTGGCGGACACCTTCCCCGGAGCGGATCTCCAACTGTGCACGGTACATTTGAAAAGAAACATCGCGGGCAAGGTCAAGCCCAGGGACAAGAAACAGGTCACGGAGGAACTCAGGCGGATATGCGCTCCGGATCAATGGGAGGCCACCCCCGAAACGGCATTCGAGGCATTCAGGGGCTTTATTGACAGGTGGCAGAAGAGTTATCCGCCACTGAAAAGATACAGGCATGACAGGTACAGGTTCTACTTCACCTATTTCAAATATGAAAGGGAAATCAGGGGGATGATTTACACCACCAACTGGATTGAAAGACTCAACAGGGACTACAAAAGGGTCATCAACATGAGAGGCGCAATGCCCAATCCGCAGGCGGTCATCCTCCTTATGGGAACGGTGGCGCAGAACGCAGACATTTATAAATATCCCATTTATAATTTTTTGGAATCAAGATTATTTTATTGAAAAAACTTACTTTTGCAAAAATGAGAAAGAAGAGCATACACTCTTTTTGGAACACTATCCCCCTTTAACCAAGTTGAGTGGCTTTTTGTTCTCTCTCTATATAATTTTTACGTAGAAAGAGGATGACACAACTCTTGATTAACCACGCAACTTCTCATCAGCTTCATATCCTTAAAATTTCTACAAATATTCTGAACAATCTCAAGATAGTTATCCGTTCCATCCTTTTTTCTATAAAAAAAAGGTTTGACTGAAACACAATTTTTATGCTCAAAAAGCATATTAAGTAATGTACGGTCAGAATTCCCACAAGAATGTCCCATTATAAATACTTGATAAGGCGCAGATTCTATGAAATTCTGCATTCTACGATAATTTTCCGAGCTCAAGTAGTTGATAGACTTTATATTACGAAGATATTCGTTTTCGGCAAGCTTTAATAGTTTTTTATAATTATCGTCTAAGTCATCCCCATAACCAAATATTACGCCTTGGGGATTTGCTAGTTCTCCGTGGATATGATTTACCGAAAAACAATCAGAACCGCCACTAGGCAAATACATATCCGCTGTTTTGGTGTAATTAAAATTCAACAACATAATTTTATCAGGACGCAAGAAATCTAAGGGCAGACGACCTCTCCAATGTCTATTTTTAAAAGCATTAATTTCAATCAATCTTTCAGTGACATACTTCCTGTTGTAATTTTGCAACAATTCTTTCCACTCCTCATCCAACAAGTTCTTTCTTTTCTCAATAAACTCTTTCCACGCTTTCTTTGCAAACGAATCTACAGAAATCTCTTTATTACTAATTGGAGAAAGAATCTCGTTTTTTATGTCCTCATTCACAGGTAAACCTTGTATCTGTTTTTTCTGTATTAAAGTTAAATATTCTATTAATTTTAATTTTATAAAATCCAACTCATTATTTAAAATATTCGGAGCCTCATATTTTGGAGTTGCAACAAGAAAAGAAGTTAAAAATCTATAATACTCATTTTCTATATCCACCCAGTTTTTGGTTTCAATAGCCTTGCAGATTTCATAAAAAAAGGGAAATTGGCGAAAGCAACATATATCTTGATTATCTCTTATAT
>JAIDME010000124.1 GCA_029050705.1 Acetatifactor sp. | reverse complement strand
GTGGGTGCCGAACAAGTACGGCGGCCATGAGAATCTGGAGGCGATTGAGTTCTTTAAACATATGAATTCCGTAGTTCGGGGCAGCTATCCCGGTTTTCTTACTATTGCGGAGGAGTCCACTGCCTGGCCGAATGTTACCGGTGAAATCGGCGGAGAAGGCCTTGGATTCACGTTTAAGTGGAATATGGGCTGGATGCATGATTTCTGTGAATATATGAAGCTGGATCCCATTTACCGCAAGGGCGATCATTACGGCATGACCTTTGCCATGAGCTACAATGAGAGTGAAAAGTATATTCTGCCCCTGTCGCATGATGAAGTGGTGCATCTGAAATGTTCCATGGTAAATAAGATGCCGGGCTATCAGGTGGACAAATACGCAAATCTGCGGGTGGGATATACCTATATGTTCGGCCATGCCGGAAAAAAGCTGTTGTTTATGGGACAGGACTTTGGGCAGGAGAGGGAGTGGAGCGAGGCGAGAGAGCTGGACTGGTTCCTTCTCGGCGAGAAGAACAACCGTGGGCTGCATGACTATGTGAAAGAGCTGCTGGCTATATACAGGAAGTATCCCGCAGCCTATGAGCTGGACGATAGCTGGGACGGTTTTGAGTGGATGAACGCAGATGACGCGGAGAACAGTGTGTACTCCTTTGTGAGAAAGTCCTCCACGGGAAGGAACAGCCTGCTGTTTGTGCTGAACATGACGCCTGTCAGGCGGGAAAGCTACCGGGTTGCCGTTCCCAAGAACAAGAAATATAAACTGATCCTGAACAGTGACGAGGAGCGCTTCGGCGGCTGGGGCAATGAGCTTCCGGCGGAAATCATGGCGGAGAAGGAACCTTTTCATTATCATGATTATTCCTTAACTTTGGACATTCCTCCTTATGGCGCGGCAGTGTTTGTGTTTTAAGGCAGCAGCTCAGCGGGGTGTAAAGAATCTTTTAACTTTAACCGAAATAAAAGGTAAGCGTGTCAGGCGCTTACCTTTTATTATAAATTATCCTAACTATTCAGAACCAACCTCGAAAACACTGCATATTTCCAGTTCAATTTGCCTGGTTCTGAACAGTTACAAATTATCATAAGGGCGACAGGTGAAAGCTGTCGCAATAGGAGAAAGTATCTTGAGAATATCATTTAATCAGCAGTCAGTAAGTGAGAACCATGCAGTACACGGAAAGGATATGAAGACTCATTCGGGAAAAAACCATCCGGACAGCCCGGCGCCATCTGAGGCGGGAGTTTATGTGCCCGGCGGGAGTTGGGGCTGCATATCGGGGAATGGGCCTGAGAAAGGCAAAAGTCTGATCGAGATTCAGCAGGAGGCTCAAAATGCGGATGTAGGAATCAGTCAGGATTATATGACACTTATGTCACATACCTTGTCTGAGGAGGATTATGCCAAAGCCCGGGAGGAAGGCTTTGATTTCAGCAATATGAATCCGGAGGAGACCGTCACTATTGTAGATAAGATCAAGGCGGAGCTGGTGCGTGCAGGCAAGAATGTCGCGGGCTACACGGATGACGTGGATATGGAGACCCTTGCGGCGGCCCTGGGGAGCCAGGCGCTGGCTGAGGCGGTGGCCAAAAGTTTCAGGGAGGCAGATGTTCCGCTGACAGAGGAAAACCTGGATAGTGTTGCGGCGGCATGGATGATGGCATCGGAGCTTCAGCCTCTGGAGCAGGGGAGTGTCCGGTATCTGATTGACAATGAGATGGACAGTGAAATATGGAATCTCTATGTGGCGGAGAACAGCGGCGCTGCAACAGGGATACCGGCTGCAATTGCAGGAGATATTCCGGAGGGAGAGCTTGCTCGTCAGATAGACGGCATTATCACAAATTCAGGGCGTCAGGTCAATGAGGAGAGCCGTGGTGATGCCGCCTGGCTGCTGGAGAACGGACTGCCTTTGACCGAAGAGAATCTGGATCGACTGGAGGAATTTAAGAATCTGGAAATGCCGGTGTCGCCGGAGCGCTTTGCGGATGCGGCGGCAGATGCGGTTGCAGAGGGTAAAGAGCCTATATACGGGTCCCTTTCGGGGAAAACGGAAAACATATATGAAAAGGCTGTCCGGGCAGAGGCATACTACCAGAGCAGCGAGATATGGGAAAAATACGCGGGAGATATCACCGCGAGAAGGCAGTTGGAGGAGATACGCCTGCGCATGACAGCGGAGGTGAATGTCAAATTGCTGAAGAGCGGCTTTTCCATTGACACGGCTCCTATGGAGAAGCTTGTAGAGGCGCTGCGGCAGGCGGAAGCACAGCTGGCCGAGCAGTATTTTCCGGGAGATGCAGAAAGCGTAGAAAAGTACCGGAATTTCCGGGATACCAACGCGGTTCTGCAGGAGTTGCCGGGTCTGCCGGCGGATGTGCTGGGAACCTTTGCGGAGGGGCAGAGCACGGAGACCCTGGAGGATTTCCACAGGGATGGCAAGGCCCTGCAGGATACCTACAGAAAGGCAGGAGAAAGCTACGAGGCGCTGATGACAGAGCCCAGGCGGGACCTGGGGGACAGCATCAAGAAAGCCTTTGCCAATGTGGATGATATTCTGGAAGATCTCGGGCAGGAGCCCACGGAGGAAAACCGCAGAGCAATACGCATTTTGGGCTATAACCGTATGGAGATGAGTCTGGAAAATCTGGAGAAGGTGAAGGAAGCGGATCGGGTGGTTCAGACTGTGGTGGAAAAGCTGACTCCGGCGGCAACACTGAAAATGATCCGTGATGGGGTCAATCCTCTGGAAAAGACCTTTGATGAACTGGAGCAGTATTTCCGGGAACTGCCGGAAGACTATAGGAAGGAGTCCGAGAGCTACAGCCGTTTCCTTTATGGCCTGGAGAGAAACCATGCAATCACCCCGGAGGAGCGGGAGAGTTATATCGGCATTTACCGCCTGGTGCGGCAGATTGAGAAGACGGACGGCGCAGCTGTGGGAGCCCTGGTAAACACTCAGGCGGCGCTTCATTTTGCTAATCTTCTCAGTGCTGTCCGCAGCGGCAGGTTTAAATCTCTTGACGCAAAGGTGGGAGACAAACTGGGAGCCGTGGTGGAGCGGATTCAAAACGGGGAAAGTATTTCCGGGCAGATTGCAAAGGCCTTTGCGGGAGATGCGGAGAAGGCTGTGACAGATGTGTCATATAGTGAGGAGGCGGAGTGGACTTACAACAGGGAGCAGCTGGAGCAGTACCGCACGGCTCTCACATATGCAGATGAGGAGTGTACTGCGATGCTGCAGCGGGGAGAGATTCCTGCCGGTGCGGATAATCTGCTTGCCGCCGCTGCCCTGCTTGAGGAAGATGAAAATCTGTTTGCCGACGAAGGCGAAGAGAATCAGGAGACGGAGCTTTGGGAGCTTCTTGACGAACCGGAAGAATTTGAGAAGGAATATGAAGGCGTTATTGCTCAGGCAAAAGCTGAGGTGGAGGAGGCTACCTTCCAATCTGCGGATACCAGCCTGGATGTGCGCCGTATGCAGCTGACTCACAAACAGCTTACCATCGCCGGTAATCTGGCGAGGAAACAGGAGTTTTTCATCCCCATGCAGATCGGCGGCAGGATGACACGGGTACATCTGACATTTGACAGGAACGCCGAAGGTGCGGGCATGGTGGAAATCCGAATGAAATCAGGGGATGAGCAGGGAATAAAGGCCTCTTTCCGCTTTGAAGGCGGAGCCTTGAACGGAATATTGAAAAATGAAAATAAAAATGAGGTTATGAAAACGGAGCAGATAGCCGATATTTTTAAAGAGGAAGCCGGTGAGAACTGGAAAATGGGAGACATCAGCGTGGTGACCACAGATGTCCGTTTCCCGGAAGCAATCGGAATGGGCATGGATGCCGGAACAGAAAACGTGGAATTGTACCGCGTGGCAAAAGTGTTTTTGCATGCTGTACAGAGTGAACAGGAAGGAGTTTCACATGCGAATTAATTACAACGTATCCGCCATGCTCTCTAACAATGCGCTGGCTAATAATGACAATCTTCTGGCACAGTCTCTGGAAAGACTGTCTTCCGGATTAAAGATCAATCATGCCAAGGACAATCCTGCAGGGCTTGCCATGGCAAAGAGAATGAACGCACAGATTGAGGGACTGTCCCAGGCAAATGACAATGCCAACGACGGAATCTCCGTGATAGAGACGGCGGACGGTGCCATGTCTGAAATCAGCGAGATGCTGCAGCGGATGAACGAGCTTGCAATCAAATCCGCTAACGGAACCATGTCCGAAGGCGACAGAAGTATCGTACAGGATGAGGTTTCCCAGCTGAAGGAAGAAATTGCCCGTGTGGCTGAGACCACGGAATTTAACGGTCAGAAGCTGCTGAACGGCGAGTTCGAGCTTAAAGGTTATGTCTACGGCGATATTGATGTTAAGGTTGCCGGTTATTCCAAGGAGGTTCCGGCAAAAAATTATTTTATTTCCGGAATTACATTACAGAAAGAGATGGTGAAGACTCCCGTAA
>JAIDME010000123.1 GCA_029050705.1 Acetatifactor sp. | reverse complement strand
TAACAGCAGCATCTCCGCCCATAAAAGCATCATGTACATCCTCAGAGTAACAGCCTGCTCTATCGCCAACCGGTTCACTATAAAAGTCATCACCGCGACGGCACCGGACAGGACAGGATTTTTTACCAGGCGAAGAAACAGAAAATATATCGTCTCCAATACAAAAAGATAGAAAAAGAGATTGATGCTGAGACCAATCCAGATAGAGCCGCTCCCTCGAAAAAACAGGAAGGACACTGTGCGGAACAGCCAAAAATACAGGGGCACATGATCATTGTAAAGCCGCACGGTTATTTCATTCAGCGCCAGCCTGTCCCAGTCGGCGGCAAAAAATGCCTCCACATCCGCTCCCGTCATCCATTCATCCACATAAGTCGCAGGCCAGTCCTGTTCAAAACCATTGGCAGACTCATAGGTATATATCTCATCACAAAACCAAATCTGCTTTTTATTACCCCAGTAAAAAAAGAATGTTGTTCCGATAACCAGCAGCACCAATGCAATTCCAAAAACCGGTATTCCACATTTGCCCTTTCTCGATTCCATACGCGTCATCTCACCTCCTTATGCTGCCGTCCTGTCAGCCTGCTCCGATTTCTGCCTGTTCCGGCACAGAAAAACATATCGGAAAATCTGCACCGCCAAATATGCCAATGTGCCGCCCACCAACACATCGCTGAAGAAATGGGCACCCGCTGCAATTCTGAAGAAACCCACAAATCCTGTGTAACAGACGGGAATCACATAGGACAGGATTTTCCCCCTGGAAGTCCTGAATCGCGGAAAGACATCCGGCAGCATAATAAGAATATAAGACATTCCCGCCGAAAAGGTATGTCCTGAGGGAAAGGACTTAAAGCAATCCTTCACCAGACCGCTGTCCGCCAGCAGCTCCCTGGCGGCGCTTACCTGATACCAGGGTGTAAAATAAGAATAATCGCCCAACAGGTGCATCCCGCGAAACCGCATTCTCCCTACAGGGGACTTGACAATTTCAATGATAAAATAGCAACAGCAGCTGCATATGATCGCCAGTGCAAAAGGCGCCAGACTGTCCAAATTCTGTCTTATCCTTCTGTAAGCAAGCTTAAGCACCAGGACTGCCGCCACCAGACCGAACACCAGCGACACCAGCCAGGTTCCCGGCCCCTCCAAAAGGTCTTCCCTGCCATAAATCCGAAAAGCATATTTCAACCCGTCTCGCAGCAAGAGTGTGGCGGCCAGTACAGAGAGACAAAAGAAGATAACCTCGCAAATTCTTCCCGCCCCTTTCTTTACATCAAAATAGACGGTCATCACGGAGGCCGCAAAGACAGCCGCCGTCCAGACAGGCCATGCCCCGGCGATTTCCACAATGTTACACAGAAGGCTCACGGAATAGTATCTGTCCGCCGCCAGATTTCCGTCTGCCAGAATATGGCTCACCTGAAGGTCAAACACAGTAGCCAGTGCCAGCAGTACTCCGAATATGCCCAGCAGTCCCGCTATAGATAACAGTTGTTTCTTTTTATTTGACATCTGTTTCTCCTCAACTTCCTGATTTATTTCTTGTCCTGGTTCAGCTTCATTGTCAGCGAAATTCTCTTTTTGGCGGTATCCACAGAAAGCACCTGAACCTCCACAATGTCCCCCACACTGACAGCCTCCAGAGGATGCTTAATATATCTGTCCGTAATCTGTGAGATGTGCACCAGTCCATCCTGATGAACACCTATATCCACAAACACGCCGAAATCAATGACATTGCGCACTGTTCCCTTCAATATCATCCCGGGTTTCAGGTCCTTCATATCCAGTACATCACTGCGCAGAATCGGCCTGGGCATATCATCCCTGGGGTCACGGGCGGGCTTTTCAAGCTCCCGCAGAATATCCGTCAACGTAATCTCTCCGATTCCAAGTTCCTCGGCAAGCTTCTTC
The DNA here is from genome assembly GCA_029050705.1 of Acetatifactor sp. Classification (GTDB taxonomy): domain Bacteria; phylum Bacillota; class Clostridia; order Lachnospirales; family Lachnospiraceae; genus Acetatifactor. The sequence continues at coordinate 5,152 of JAIDME010000123.1, read as the reverse complement.
TTGTCCTTAATGCGTCTCTCCAGGCCTGAAGGTGCCTCTCCCGCTGACACTCCCCCTCTGTTTTCATCCGGTCTGTTCACCGTTCCGGTTTTGTCCCGTTCAGAGACCATGCTCCCCTGAGCAGCCGGTGCCGCAACGTTTCCCAGCGCTGAGGCGCCCAGCGCCTTATTCAGCGCCTTGCCCATAGCGGTATTTGTGTTGCGCACCTGCATGGCCTTTTTAGAACCTGACACACTTGACGTTTTCCCTGTCATATTCTTTTCTGACACAGATGTCTTTCCTCCGGATACCGCTCCTGTATTGGTTTTTACGGCTGCTTTCTGCGCCATACGCGATGCGCTGCGCACATCCTCCAGCGTCATCCCCAACTTCTCCAGAAGCTTCATTGCCGCCTCATAGGATTCAGGATGAACACTGGTAGCATCCAAAGGATTGTCGCCGTCCAAAATCCGCATAAACCCGGCGCACTGCTCATATGCCTTGGGTCCCAGCTTTGCAACCTTTAAAAGCTGTTTCCGGTTGGTAAACCTGCCGTTGGCCTCTCGGTAATCCACAATATTCTTTGCGATAGTCTTGTTGATGCCGGAGATATACTCCAGCAGAGATACGGAGGCAGTATTCAAATCCACGCCAACCTTGTTCACGCTGTCCTCCACCACACCGCTCAACGCCTCGCTCAGCTTCTTCTGGTTCATATCATGCTGATACTGCCCGACACCAATGGACTGCGGATCGATTTTGACAAGTTCAGCCAACGGATCCTGGAGCCGCCTGGCTATGGATGCGGCGCTTCTCTGTCCCACGTCAAAATTGGGAAATTCCTCTGTAGCAAGCTTGCTTGCAGAATAAACGCTGGCGCCCGCCTCGTTGACTATGACATACTGTACCGGCCTGTCCAACTCCTTCAGCAGTTCCACGATCACCTGCTCCGATTCCCGGGATGCCGTACCGTTTCCCACAGAAATCAGGTCTACATTATACTTTTTGATAAGCTTTTTCAGCTCTGTCTTCGCTTCCTCTACCTTGTTCTGAGGCGCCGTCGGATATATTACTCTGGTATCCAGCACCTTCCCTGTGGGATCCACCACTGCCAGCTTGCACCCCGTGCGGAAAGCCGGATCCCAGCCCAGGACAACCTTCCCTGCAATGGGCGGCTGCAGCAGAAGCTGTTCCAGATTCTTTCCAAACACACTGATTGCACCATCCTCCGCCTTCTCCGTCAGGGTATTCCTGATCTCTCTTTCAATAGCAGGCGCTATTAAACGTTCATAGCTGTCTGCCATGACCTCCTGCAGTATCGGGGAGGTATACTGATTGTCAGCTGTGATGTTTTTCTTGGCAAGATACTGTAAGATACGTTCTTCCGGCGCATTGACTTTCACTGTCAGTATCTTTTCCGCCTCTCCTCTGTTCAGGGCCAGAACCCTGTGCCCTGCTATCTTTTTCACCGGCTCCTCAAAGTCGTAATAGGTCTCGTAAACACTCTGTACCTTCTCATCCTTTGCCGTGCTGGTGACAATGCCCTCGTCCATGGTAAGTTCCCGGATGTAGCTTCGATAATCCGCATTGTCGGAAACGCTCTCCGCTATAATATCTCTGGCTCCCTGCAGAGCCTCCTCCGGCGTTTTTACTTTTCTTTCCTCTTCCACATCCTCAGCTGTGACATACTTTGCCGCTTCCTCCAGCACAGGCGCTTCCGCCGTCTGAGCCAGAATATATTCCGCCAGTCCTTCCAACCCCTTCTCCTTAGCCACACTGGCCCTGGTCTTCCTCTTCGGACGATAGGGACGATATAAATCCTCCACCACTACCAGCGTCTCCGCCGCCACAATCTTTGCCCGCAACTCTTCCGTCAGCTTTCCCTGCTCCTCTATACTGCCCAGCACCTGCTCCTTTTTCTCCTCCAGATTGCGCAGATATACAAGACGCTCATGGAGATCCCGCAGCTGTTCATCGTTAAGGGAACCTGTGACTTCCTTCCTGTACCGCGAGATAAAGGGAATGGTATTGCCCTCGTCGATCAGCTTGACTGCAGCCTCCACCTGCCATTTTTCTACCTTAAGCTCTTCCTTGATTTTCAGTATAATATCCATATTTCCTCCCGGCTTTTCTTAGATAATCTGTGGCTGTTCATTGCCCTTGCCTTACTTATGCTTTATGTACGCACCTGGCTATCGCTCCCAATAGCAGGCTGGTATTGATAGGTTTTGATAAATGCTCATCCATCCCCGCCATTTTCGTCTTTTTTATATCTGCATCCATTACATTTGCACTCAGTGCAATGATGGGAACGGTTTCTGCATCGGGGCGGTCCAGCCGGCGAATTCTCCTCACGGCCTCCAGCCCGTCCATCACCGGCATCATGATATCCATCAGGATAACATCGATGCCATTTGCTTCTGTCTGCTGAAAAACATCTATAGCCTCCTGCCCGTTTGTGGCACAGAGCACTGTCATGCCCGCGTCTTCCAGCAGGAATTTTGCAATCTCCATGTTCAGTTCATTATCTTCCACCAGCAGAACATGCAGCCCCGCCAGATCCACATTCTCAGCTGCCTGGGCCACTGCCTCCTCGCACACCCTGAACGGAATCGCAAATATAACCCTTGTGCCCTCTCCCGGCTGGCTTTCCACCGCAATGGTGCCGTTCATCCTGTCCACAAGCCTTTTTACAATTGACATTCCAAGCCCTGTCCCTCTGTACTCCGTCCGCGCTTCATTGTGCTCCTGTTCAAAGGGTTCAAAAATGTTCTTTGCAAACTCCGGCTCCATGCCAATTCCCGTATCCTCCACCACAAACTCATATGTTGCCATTTGGTGGCTGCAGGATACTTCACGCCCCCTCAGGATGATAGAGCCGTTGGGCCTGTTATACTTGATAGCATTGTCCAGAATATGTTCAAAAATCTGCAGAATGTGCTTGGGACTCCCCACAATATTGGGATGAGAAAATTCCCCCGGAATAAATGTGTATGTAAGCCCACCCTTTTCGGCCCTGTCCGAAATATTGACCAGTTCTTCTCTAAGAAATGACGGCAGGTTAATGGTCTCCTCCATCAGCTCCAGCTTGCTGCTCTCCAAATTGTTCATATCCAGAACATCCTGTACGAGACTCATAAGATTGTCACAGGATAACGAAATTTTTTTCAGACACTCCTCTATTTTTTCCGGATCATTCTTATTTTTTTTCGCGATCTCCAGCATGCCCACAATACCGTTGAGCGGCGTCCGCAGATCATGGGACATTCGGGACAGGAACCGGTTCTTCACTCGCCCGGCTTCCTCCACTCTGGCCAGTGAATCGGACAGAATTCTGTTTGTGTCAAGCTCCCGCCTTTTCTCCTCGTCCACAACGCGAAAAGCCAGAATAATATGTCCCGTCTCCAGCTTCATGGCGCCGCCGTAAAAGGCCTGAAACTGTACCCACTGATACCCGCCGTCCATCCTGGCACGGTAGGTCGCCTGATAGTTTCCGCCCTTTTCACCCGGGTTGGCAAAAATGTTAAGCCTGTTCAGCATCTCTGCAAAGGAATGATCCTGCGGATTTATGTATTCCCGGCCGTACCGCTGCAGCAACTCCTGAAGCTCCTCGAGAGTTCCGCAGACCTGCTCGTCCAAATCGTCCCGCTCACTCTTTATGACTCTGTACCGCTCCTGATTCATATCAACATATATAATGCGGTCATATCCTCTCGTCAGTGCATTCAGCAGCTCCCTCTCCCGCTTTCTTGCGTCCTCCACCACCCTGACGGACGCAATGATAATCCGTCGGTTATCCATGGACACAGATTCTTTACGGAAAGAATTCACCCAAACATTCTTACCTGATTTGCCGACCAGCCGGAACTCATGGCAGGCCAGATTTCTGTTTCCTGCATCCTCGGTAAAAATCTCCCTGTCTTTTTCAAAGACAAGATTGATGAATTTTCCTTCCGATACCTTCATCATTTCCGAATAGCTGTATCCGATTGCCGTCAGAGCGAAGCCAGAGATAAAATAAATAGGGTATCCCGGTTCATCATACACGCCGACTATTCCCACCGCCCCATTTTTATCCAGCAGGTCGATAATGACATCCTGGTTGTGAGGCAGAAGCTGCCTTCCGTCACCGCTGTTAAAATATAATTCTTCATAGTATTTCTGAGAATCGCTCATTGCATCTCTCCTTTGGAGCCGCTTGCTTTTACTTAGCGCCTGCTTTGCTCTGCGCTTATTACATTATAGCATAAAACAAGCCTGTGTAAACGCTTTTTTGCCCCTGTTCCCTTTGACATCCCTCACACAAAATAGTATAATAACAGCAGAAAGGAATCTGATTCATGGACTCAAACCGGGACGGGCAGAACCATAAACAGAATAGCAACAGTCCAAACGGCTGGGAAAATGCCCGTGAAAACTGGGACAAATGGGAGGAACAGCAGGAGAAAAAAAACTGGGACAAATGGGACAGCGATGCTTCCCACAACAGTTACTACAATCAACCCACGCACACCCCTTATGACCAGGGCTTTTCCATTGCAGCTGTTGTGTGCGGCCTTCTTTCCATTACCCTCAGCTGTTGTCCTCTTTCTCTGTCACTGGGCGCAATGGGTATTCTCTTTGCTGTACTGTGCCACCGGAAAAGCAAACCCTTATACGGCAACAGCCGCATGGGGCTTTATCTCAGCATTTTCGGATGTATCTACGGAACCGTGAATCTGATATACCTGGTTATACAGAATTTGAAAAATCCTGTTTTCATGCAGCAGATATATCAAATATACGAAAGCTTGTAACCAGACAAATTGTTTCAGGAGGCGCCTTATGAATCTTTCTGTCGGAGCTTTTAACAGTAATACTTACACAAACCGGATGGGCGGAATGCCCGTTATTTCCCGCGGCGAGGAACAGAAAGCGGTTCTGAGTCCCGCGGAGGAGGCAAAAAAGGAAGAAAAAGAGCAGGAAAAAAAGGAACTCATGGGAATAGAAGACCCCATGAAAAAAGAGAATTCTGCGGAGCCCAGGAAACCCGGGGATAAGAAAAAGCCCGGAGAGGAATGCCAGACCTGCAAGGAGCGCAAATATCAGGACGGCTCCGACGAAATGGTTTCCTTTAAGAGCGCTGCCCATCTTTCACCGGAAAGTGCCGCCGCGCGGGTTCGCGCCCATGAGC
>JAIDME010000122.1 GCA_029050705.1 Acetatifactor sp. | reverse complement strand
ATATGCTCCCCGTTGTCATAATCAAGACTGTCATTCACATACTCCCTGCGAAGATGAAAGCAGATGACCGCCAGAACCAAAAACATCATGACGCAGTTTCCCAACAGCCTGTCATCAGGCTGCTGTCTGATTCTGCCAAATATTCCCATTCCCAGCGTTCCTGCTGTTACAAAAGCTGCTTCGGCAAGGAAAAATTTCCAGCCCGCCTTTCTTTTTTTATTATTGTCTTCCATGTTTTTCTCTACCATTGTTTCTTCGTGACAGTTCCTTCACCTCATAATCTTCGTATGCTTTTACAATCTTCTGTACAAGAGGATGTCTCACCACATCCCTGCTGGTCAGACTGCAGAATGCAATATCATCGATCTTTGCCAGAACCTTCGCCGCGACATCCAGTCCGGATTTTGTGCCGGGCGCAAGATCCTTTTGTGAGGCATCACCTGTGATAACTACCTTTGAGCCAAAACCGATCCGGGTCAAAAACATTTTCATCTGCGCCGGTGTTGTGTTCTGGGCCTCGTCCAGAATAATATAGGCATTGTCCAGAGTACGGCCTCTCATGTAAGCCAGGGGTGCAACCTCAATCAGTCCCTTCTCCATATTCTTTGCAAAGCTCTCCGCCCCCATGATCTGGTACAGCGCATCATAGAGAGGCCTCAGATAGGGATCCACCTTGCTCTGCAGATCCCCCGGCAGGAATCCGAGCTTCTCCCCCGCCTCTATGGCCGGTCTCGTCAAAATGATCCTGCCCACCTCGTCATTTTTAAAGGCCGTAATTGCCATGGCCATGGCAAGGTAAGTCTTTCCTGTTCCCGCAGGCCCAAGCCCGAAGACGATCATATTTTTTCTGATGGCATCCACATATGCCTTCTGCCCCAGTGTCTTCGGCTTAATCGGTTTCCCGTTCACCGTGTGGCAGATACAGTCGGAGTCAATCTCCGCAATCACATTTTCCTTTTCTTCCATACCCATCGTAATGGCGTAATCTACGCTCTGCTCCTCTATTTCGTTTCCCCTGCCGGAAAGAATGGCCAACTGCTGCAGTACTCCCGCCGCCTTTTTTACCATATCTTCCCTTCCGGTAATCGTCACTCCGCCGTTCCTGTCAACAATCGCAACGCCGAAGTCACGCTCCAGCTTTTTCACATATGCGTCCTGCATGCCGAATATCTTCCGCATGTGTTCCGCCGGCATATCAAGCCTGATCGAACACTCCTCACTCATCAATTTCCTTTTCTCCGATAACAATCTTTTCAACGGCAACACTGTCTCCCACCGGCTCCCTTACCAGAAACAGCCCTGAAATGATCCAAAAATTGTCGTTTGTATCTATTTTAACATCTTTTTCAATAATTTGTACCCCTTTTTCTTCTAAACTTGCAAGAAATGTAAATAATTTTTCACCCAGCTGCTCCTGCGCCTCCTCCCGGGAATATTTATATTCCACATTCATGTACTCTCTGTAAGTGTAGGAACCCATGTAAACCGGTATGGAAAGTTTTTCAAATAACAGCGGTCTGCTCTCCCTGATCACACTGTCATAGATCAAAAAGGGGCGGTCCTGAGGCATTTTCAACTGTTCGTCACCAAATCTCAAATAAACTCTTGTCTTCTCCCGTCCGGTATACTCTTTTTTTATGTAATCAAAGGAAAGTCTGTCAGAAAACTCCCTCGTATGCTCCAGAATAATATCCGCATCCGCATCAACATAGATGTATTCCCTCACTGTGGCGTCATCATTATAGACCGGGACCCTCCCCTCCACAAGCACTGCTCCCGCCTCTATCGTGTCCCCGACGGATACCATTGGCACGCCGCTTCTCACAATCATTGATACCACCGTTCCGGCATAGGAGGAAACAAGATTGCTTCCGGCCTGCTTCTCCTCCTGCTCCGTGATGATAGGGGCATCATTCTCCTTTATATC
>JAIDME010000121.1 GCA_029050705.1 Acetatifactor sp. | reverse complement strand
TGAGAAGAGTGATAGTTATTCTCTGGGCATCACTATGTGAGATGCTTACGGGCAGAGTGCCCTTTAACGGGGAGACTACGGTAGCAATCGCCATAAAGCATATCCAGGAGGAACTCCCTTCTCCGAAGGATTTTGTGCCCGAGATACCCGGTGTGGTGGAGAGCATTGTGCTGAAATGCTGTCAGAAATCTCCGGACCGCAGGTATCAGAGTGCTCAGGAGCTGATTGCGGATTTAAAGCAGTCGCTGATGAATCCCGACGAGGATTTTGTAGTGCAGAATGATGTGGAGATGGACGGGGATACCCGGATGATTACTGAGAGTGAAGTGGCGCAGATCAAGAGGCGGACAGCTTATCAGGAGGAGTACCCGGAAAGAGAAGAGATTATGCGTCTCCGCTCCGACACAGAGGCCATGTATGAAAATGAGGAGGAACCCGAAGACAGGGATGATTATGATTATAACCCCAGGATGGAGCGTGTGACCACTTTTCTGGCTGTTCTGGCCGGAATCGTTATTTGTATTATTCTGATCATTCTGGTGGTGAATGTGATCAACGGAATCGGAAAGGAGCCCGGAAATCCCGGGCAGAGCAGCGGCCCGATTCAGACGGGAGAAACAGATGCGGGAGATTCTTCCGATGAGTCAAAGCCTGAGGAGGTCGCCTACGTGCCCATGCCGAATGTCCGGGGTAAAACAGTGGAGGAAGTCAGGAACGAGCTGAAGGACCTGGGACTTTATTCAGAGGTTGAATATGTGGAGTCCGACTCTCTGGAAGCGGGAATTGTCATCAGTGCAGACGTGACGGCGGGATCGGATGTACCGGTGGGAAGCACTGTGACTCTGACGGCCAGCGCAGGACCGAGAGGTGATGTTGTGCCTTCCGTCATAGGAAAGACCTATGAGGAGGCGTATAACATACTGCTGGAGGGGGGCTTTAAGATTACAAAGCTTGAGGCCTATTCCGACACGGTGGAGGCCGGCATTGTGGCAATACAGTCACCGGTGGCGGACAGCACGGTGCCCAAGGGAAGTGAGATTGCCCTGACGGTGAGTCTTGGTCAGGAAAATGTGAAGGCGAAGGTGCCTAAGCTTCTGGGTCTGACAGAGATGGACGGAATAGTTGTGATAAACGAGGCAAAGCTGCAGGTCGGGACAGTGAGCTATGAATATAATGAGGCATATGCGAAGGATTTGATCTGCTATCAAAGCTATTCGCCGGATTTGGAGGTGGCCGAAGGCACCATGATCCAGATTACAGTGAGCCTGGGGCCCACACCCACGCCGGAACCCACACCCACACGTTACAGGTGTAATGCCAGTATCGCCGCACCTACCCTGGAAGAGGCGCCTGACTATGTCACCGGCTCCACTGTGACCCTGAAACTGGTGGCGGATGACGGGGTGGTGATCCTGGAGACAAGAACCTCAAGTTTTCCGTATTCCACAAACCACAATAATCTGAACTCGTCGGGAGGGACGCTTACCGTGACGTACGAAGTGACCACGGATCCTGTGATTGGAACCGATGAGGAAGGCAGGGAAGTGGTGGTTACGCCGGGAACCACAGAGACAAAGTCCTTCACCAGAAGGATAGAATTTACACCGCAGTAGGACGGGAAGTATGCAGGGAAAGATTGTGAAGGGTATTGGCGGATTCTACTATGTAAACTGCTGTGGAGTGAAAAGGGAATCCGGAATCTATGAATGCAAGGCCAGGGGGCTGTTCCGGAAGGATAACCGGAAGCCCCTGGTAGGGGATGATGTGGAACTGGATGTGCTGGATGAGGAGAAGGCGCTGGGAAATATCAGGGAACTGCTCCCCAGACACAGCGAGCTGATCCGCCCGGCGGTTGCCAATGTAGACCAGGCGCTGGTCATATTCTCCATTGTGAAGCCAAAGCCCAATTTCAATCTGCTGGATAGATTTTTGATCATGATGGGGCAGCAGAAGGTTCCCTGCATTATCTGCTTTAACAAGCAGGATATTGATGAGGGAGACGAGGGCGCAGAGTATCAGGAGATTTATGAAAAATGCGGTTACAGGACTTTGAAGATCAGTGCAAAGACAGGAACGGGAATTGAGGAACTGAAAACGCTTCTGGCAGGGAAGACAACCACGGTGGCCGGACCCAGCGGAGTCGGAAAGTCCTCCGTGGTCAACAGGCTCCAGTCGGGAATCGTTATGGAGACGGGACAGATCAGCGAAAAGATTGAGAGGGGAAAACATACCACCAGGCATTCCGAGCTGATTGCCATGGGGGAGGACACTTATATTTTGGATACGCCGGGCTTCAGCTCCCTGGGCCTGTTTGACCTGGAAAAAGAGCAGCTTGCGGCGTATTATCCGGAGTTTGCCGAATATGAGAAATATTGTAAATTCGGAGGCTGCTCCCACGTGGCGGAGAAGATCTGCGGCATCCGGGATGCGGTGGAGCAGGGAGAAATCAGCCGGATGCGGTACGAAAATTATTGTCTTTTGTATGGAGAGCTGAAGAACAGGAAGAGATTTTAGAGCAGACGAAATATATGAAAAAAAGACGGATAGCAGGAATGATCACAGGTATTTTGTTACTGCTGGCAGGATGCGTTACAGAAAGTTCTTATACAACGGCATATCGGCAATTTTTGGAAGCATATGTGAAAGAAAACAAATTTGCACATAGGGCCAGAGTTATGCTGGCTTTGATTGATGACGATAATGTCCCGGAATTGATATTGATAGAAGATAACAGCCATGCAGCGAGGGTAAAAGTTTATACATATTATCAGGGATCGGTGATAGAATTGGGTGAATTCGGCTCTACGGGAAGCATGCTGTACGCGGAAAAGGGCGGGATGATCCTCAGCGGTTTTACAGGGATGGGTGAATGTGACTCTGATTTTTATCATGTGGAGGACGGAGAGGCGAAGCTGGTCTGTTCGATGATGGAATATCAGCCTCTTAACGGTTCCCCATTCTATAAAATAGACGGTGTCAGTGTTACGGAAGAAGCATATAATAAAAAATACGAAGAACTGTTTGATACATACGAATATATATGGATCGGATATGATGATGCTTTGGCTATTTGGGAATCGGACCTGGCGGATTTACTTGAAGAGGCCCGAAGATGCCTTGATTTTGGATAGACTTTGCACCTCAGCTGTGTTATACTATACTCAGCCGACAGGTTCAGCAATCACAACAAGGGTGGTGATAATATGACAGACAGCGAAAAACTTGATCTGCTTCTTTCAGAAATGCAAGGTGTCAAATCAGAAATGCAGGACATGAAATCAGAAATACAGGAATTAAGGCAGCACACAGCAAGTATTGAGAGCGATGTCACAGACATAAAGCTGACACTTGAAAATGAGATTCGGGTAAATATTCAGCGTGTAGCCGAGGGACATCTCGATTTATCAAGAAATATGCATGAGGTCATGAAGCCAAACAATGAGATTGAAATGCTTGCGATTAAAGTACGGATGTTGGAGACGGATGTTAGAGAACTGAAGCAAAAAATGGCATAAGCAGTTACAGGGCAAAGTCTGTTGAATCATCAGGGCTTTGCCTTTATTAAATACTTTTGGAGGAAGTGTATGAAGAAATACAAATTAACTTTTTTGGCAACCAGTATGTTAATGGGATTAATTCCACTGCTTGTGGCGGCAGTCACAATATCCACTGTGGCGGTCTATAAAACAAAAAGCAATCTGGAAGAGAGAATGTATTTGCAATTACAGGCATGTGCCATATCGGTAAGAGAATATTTTGAATGGGATATCAATGAAGATATTCTTGAAGTGGATGAGGTCAGTCTGGATTTTATTGACAGCCTTACTGTTCAGGATGTGGATCTCACATTGTTTCTTGAGGATGTAAGGTTTATTACATCAATTTATAACGAGGCCGGAGAACGTAATGTAGGGACAAAAGCATCAGAGGGAATTTGGGATCTTGTGAAACAGGGAGAGGATTATTATACTAATGGGACGATGATCGGGGGAAAGGCGTACTATGTGTATTATACTCCCGTTTGTGGTGAAGACGGTGAGATCATCGGAATGGCATTTGCGGGAATGCCGGAATCCCTTGTAAAGGAGAGTATAACATCAAATACGATGAGCATGGTGCTTGTTGCTGTATGTACTGCCGTCTTTTGTATTGTGATACTTGTATTGATAGGGCTGAAAATAAGAAAGTCGATCATAGGGATAGCCGATTATACACATGAACTGTCAACAGGCAGTCTGAGTATCAGTACGAGCTGCACATCAAATATCAGGGAGATAGCCGCCCTGATAGATTCTGCCGAAAATCTTCAGGACAATTTGAAAAACATTATTTCCAAAGTGGATGATAAGACGATACGGCTGACTCAGAATGTGAAAGCAATTCATGATGGCATTCAGATTTCCAATGATGCGACCGAAGGTATTGTGAGAGCTGCAAACGAATTGTCGGAAGGCTCTATGCAAATCGCAGAATCGGTTCAGAACACGGCAGCGTCCATGCAGAATGTGGGAGAAAGCATTTCTTCCATTGCTGAAAGTGCTGCAGCAACAGAGGCAGAGGCACGGGAAATTGAAGTCATCAATAACGAGGCAAAGGATAATCTGTCCCACTTGATCAAAGCAAATAAAAATACGGTTACGATATCGGAAAATGTTGTGATGGGTATCAATGAAGCAAATACTGCAATTGAAAACATAAGGAAGGCAGCAGATGCAATCACAAGCATTGCAGGTCAGACGAGTATGCTGGCGCTGAATGCTTCCATTGAAGCTGCAAGAGCAGGGGAAGCAGGAAGAGGTTTTGCCGTTGTTGCATCTTCCATACAATCATTAGCCGGGGAATCCGATAGCTCAGCCAAGGAGATCCAAAGTATTATAAATGAAATTATACTGAAATCACAAAATAATGTGCAGCTTGCAAATGAGATTAAAGATGCCATTGATTCTGAGGGAGATGCACTGGCTTCGGTGAGCGACAGCTTTGATAGAGTCAGTGATAAGATTCAGATCACGGTTGATACGATTCATAGCATATCAACGGAAAGCGATGTTCTGAATCATGATAAGGGAAAGGTACTTGACGAAATAAGCAGTCTGTCCTCCATATCGGAAGCAAATACCGCAAGTTGTCAGGAAACGACAGCATCTATAGAAGAGTTGAGGAAAAATATTGAAATGATAAATGTTCAGGCAACAGATACAGATAATATATCTGAGGAACTGAAGGAATCCGTTGCTTATTTTAAGCTGTGAGCCTTAATACCGAAATGAGAAGGGCAAGTCAGGAGGTTATCTATGGACATTTTTGCGTTTACAGGGAGGTTATCCATAGACATTTTTGTACCAATTGCAATTTTTCTGTTTGTGATCGTATCTACTGTTTTGTTCATCAAAGACGGCATACTTGCAAAGCGAGAAGGAACAGGCAGAAAAAAGATATATACAGTTATGTTCATCATCAGTATGGCAATCATCGCTTTGGTGATAGTACTCTTAACACTGTTATGTATCCTTTCCGTGCTCGTTATGAGGAGTATGTAAAAATGAGGGAACGTAAATTCATAAGAATATTGATTATTATTATTTTGATAGGAATCACTATTACGGCTGCACATGCAATCTATATTTGCTATGCTTATCAAAATTCTTCGATCATACAGTTTATAGCAAGGGAGTTGTGGCTGTGAAAAAAATAATTGTAATTCTTGCAACAGTTTTTCTGTTTGTTGCTGTAAATGCTTTCCTGTATATAACGATCACAAGCCGTCTTGCAAATAATTTCAGTGGAACAGGGCAGCTTAAAATGGTCGATGTGGAAAAATTCCTGCCTTTCGAGGAGAAATCAGAGCTTGCAAGAACCGGCTCATCGCTGAATTTTAAAAATGGAGATGATTTGCCTGTTTTAGATGGAGCGGCAGCTCTTGTGCCTGTTTACGCATCTGTGATAGAAAATTGCTACCCCGAAGGAACTGTTACCTACGAGGATGGAGTGTTTTCTGACGATAATTACTACGGTGAAAACTTTGCACCTGACAGTGTAATGCAGTATCAGAACACGATCCGAGGATTTGATGCGCTTGTTGACGGTTCAGTCGATCTTATTTTTACAGCTCACCCCTCCAAAGAACAAATGTTGTCGGCACAAGAAAAGGGTGTTGCAATCGAAATCGTGCCGATAGGGCTGGAAGCATTTGTTTTCTTTGTCAATAAACATAATCCCGTGGACGGACTTACATCGGAACAGATACGCTCTATCTACAGAGGAGAGATTACAAATTGGAAAGAAGTAGGCGGAGCTTCCAGACGAATCAATCCGTTAACAAGAATCGAAGGATCAGGCAGTCAAACGATGATGGATAAGTTTATGGAGGGCAATATGATTAACTCCAGAAATCCTCTGTCTATATTTGGCGGATCAATCGGTTACTCTTTTCGATATTATTTGTCAGGGATGGTAGCTGATGAAAATGTGAAAATGCTGGCGGTAGACGGAATATATCCTGATGCAGAGAATATAAGGAACGGTTCATATCCGATTACTGCAAATTTTTATGTTGTCTATCGTAATGATAACCATAATCCGAATGTCGGCAGACTTGTGGAATGGCTGCTTTCAGATGAAGGGCAGGCTATGATAGAAGCCTGCGGTTATGTCGGATTGCCTGATGAAGCCACTAAACCTTAGTCTATTGGAACGCTCGATGATGGAATATTATACGCTGAACAAATATTTAAAGGATACTTTTGGAGAAAAGGTATATAAGATCGCGTTAAACGGCGGTTTTACCTGTCCGAACAGGGACGGCACACTGGATACGAGAGGATGCATCTTCTGTTCCGGGGC
>JAIDME010000120.1 GCA_029050705.1 Acetatifactor sp. | reverse complement strand
CGGTGAAGCTGGGTTCTCTCACCTGGGATGAACTGCAGAAAGAAAATGCGCAGGTTCCTGCAGATATACCCACAGACGAGGAAGTGATACAGCAGATTAAGAATCTGTGCGGGAATGCGTCCGTTGACAAATTTATCGGCGGGCTTGAGAGCAGGAAGGATCGGTATGCGGAAAAATATGTTTCAATGGACAGGCTGAGAGATGATATAGAAGAACAGGAAAAGCAGATTCGGGAAAATGAGAATAAACTTGATGCCGTGAAGGAAATTCCTGATGAATATCAGAAAATAAACAATCCTGATGAGTATGAGGCAGAGCTTTGCGAAGAACTTGAGGACATTGAGGAGGAACTGGAAGTCCTCAGGGACAATCTCAGTGAGGCGGAAAGGAAGCTGGGAGACAGGACGGCGGAAGAATATTCCGACGAACTGATAAAAGCGGAAGCTGATTTTAGTGAAAAGAAAGCAGCCTGCGGGCACTGGAAGCACATTTATGAGGTGTTTCTGCAGTTGAAGGAGGATATACAGGGAAATCCCATGCAGGATATAGAGGAAAAGTTCCGGGAATACCTGTCTGTTATTTCCGACGGTGGTGTTTCACTTACGTCGCCGATTGATGAGCAGATGACCGTAAAGCTCGCAAGCGGAAACCATGCTCTGACCTATGAGATTCTGTCAAATGGTACAAAGGATACCATTTCACTTGCTTTCAGGCTGGCAATGCTGGAGCATCTGTTTCCGAACGGCGGCGGACTGGCTGTGTTTGATGATCCGTTTACTGAGATGGATGAGAAAAGGGTGGAGCAGTCATGCAGGCTTATTCAGAAATACGCAGAAAAAAACCAGGTGATCTTCATTACCTGTGATTCAAAATACCGGCAGCTGCTGACAGGAAATGTGATTTCCGTCAGCAGGCAGTCATAGCAGACATGATGCAGCAAAAAGCGGAAACCCTGACTTCACGGGCTTCCGCTTTGTAATAAAATAAAGCGATAGACGGGACTCGAACCCGCGACCTCCACCTTGGCAAGGTGGCGTACTACCAACTGTACTACTATCGCAAAATCATTACTTTGAGATAATAACATGCTGTGCCGGGATTGTCAATTCTTTTTTTCGCAGTTGCTGTTACCGGAAAGTGAAGTAATCTCATTTTTTCCTTGCGCTTCGCCCTGTATAAAGATAAAATATAAGTATAACAGAGGCGGTTTTTGAAAGAACCTGAAACACGCAGACACAGGGACGGGACACAGGAGAAGGAGGAGAAGATATGAAGCTTATATTTTTAGGCGCGGATCATGAGGTGACGGGAAGCTGTCATTATATGTCGGTGGGGAAAAAGCATATCCTGGTGGACTACGGAATGGAGCAGGGGGTTAACACATTTGAGAATGAGCCCCTGCCGGTCAGCGAATCCATGATAGACTATGTATTTCTGACTCATGCACATATCGATCATTCCGGCATGCTTCCTCTGCTCTATGCCAAGGGCTTCAGGGGACAGGTGTTTGCCACGGATGCAACGGCGGCTCTTTGCAGCATAATGCTGCGTGATTGTGCCCACATCCAGATGATGGAGGCGGAATGGAAGAACCGGAAGGCCCAGAGAAGCGAATCGATTGCTGCTGTAGAGCCCCTTTACACCATGGAGGATGCGGAGGGCATAATCAAGAGGATCGTTCCCTGCCATTACGGAAGTGAGGTTCAGGTCTGTGATGAGGTAAAGATTCGATTCACCGATATAGGGCATCTTCTGGGCTCCGCCAGCATTGAGGTGTGGCTGACGGAGGACGGCATTACGAAGAAGGTGGTATTTTCAGGGGATATCGGAAACAAGAACCAGCCGTTGCTGAAGAATCCTGCCATGACAAAGGAGGCGGACTATGTAGTCATGGAGTCCACCTACGGAAACAGGCTTCACAGTACGGAGCGCCCGGATTTTGTGAAGGAGCTGGCGGCGATACTCAAGGAGACCTTCGACAGGGGCGGAAATGTGGTGATTCCTTCCTTTGCAGTGGGACGAACACAGGAAATTCTGTATTTCCTGCGGAAGATCAAGGTAGATCGCCTGGTAAAAGGGCATGAGCGTTTCCCGGTGTATGTGGACAGCCCTCTGGCGGTGGAGGCCACAGGCATTTTTGAAGAGAACCGCTGGGAGTGCTTTGGGGAAGAGGCTATGGAACTGGTGCGGGAAGGTATCAATCCGATATCCTTCGCGGGTCTGAAGCTTGCCATCACCAGCGAGGAGTCTAAGGAGATTAATTTTATTGATACGCCGAAGGTCATTATATCCGCTTCCGGCATGTGTGAGGCAGGGCGTATCAGGCACCACTTAAAGCATAACCTCTGGAGACCGGAGTGTACCATACTCTTTGTGGGGTATCAGGCAATAGGCACTCTGGGCAGAAGTATTGTGGAGGGTGCGGAGGAAGTGCGGCTCTTTGGAGAGTCTATTCAGGTGCGGGCCCAGATCAGGCAGCTGATCGGCATGAGCGGCCATGCGGACAAGGACGGGCTGCTGGAATGGATTTCCGGCTTTGAGGAGAAGCCGAGGAGGGTCTTTGTGGTCCACGGAGAGGACAGCGTCTGCATTTCCTTTACGGAATGTCTGAAGATGGAATACGGCCACCACGCCTATGCACCCTACAGCGGAACGGTTTTCAACCTGGCATCCGGCAAGCTGGAGTATGAGGCGGAGCCCATACCTGTCAAGAAGAAAGGAAAGTCAGCCGTGGCAGCAGGCGTCTATGCAAGGCTGCTGGCTGCAGCCCAGAGGCTACTCGCGCTGGTGCAGAAGAAAGACGGTATGCCTAACAAGGAAGCGGCTAAATTTGCGGATCAGATTAATTCGCTGTGCGATAAATATCAGTAATTCTGAGGCGGAACGGTGGGTTCAACCCATGGTTGAGAAAAGTTCTTCTCACCTTTTATTGTACACCTGCTGATTTTGGGTTAGGATAAACCTGTCGGAAGGCTCCCTGCAGGGTTATAAACCGAACAAATTTCAGGAGGTGTACTTTCATGAATAGAATCGGAGACAATATCAGGCTGCTGCGGAAAGCAAAAGGAGTGACGCAGGAGGGACTGGCCGAGGCGGTTCACGTTTCGTTTCAGGCTGTGAGCAAGTGGGAGAACGGAGGGGCCCCGG
The DNA here is from genome assembly GCA_029050705.1 of Acetatifactor sp. GTDB lineage: Bacteria > Bacillota > Clostridia > Lachnospirales > Lachnospiraceae > Acetatifactor. The sequence continues at coordinate 3,699 of JAIDME010000120.1, read as the reverse complement.
ACATAGATACGCTCCCGGCCCTGGCTTCCTTTTTCGGAGTCAGCATCGATGAACTGATGGGCTTTAAACTCAATGCATTTACGAACAGAGAACGCTTTATCAGGTTTATGGCGGACACAGGTGCGCTGAAGAGGGGCAGTTTTGATCTGCACGGCTACCAGTCGGAGTATTATGTGGATTCTGAACGATTTACCACGAATGCTCAGTATGCCAAGCTGGGCGAGTATTTTGCGGATTGTATCCGGGAGAGCGGACTTATCTTTGACAGTATCGTCGGAATGGCATATCATGGAATCAGTCTCTCGGTGGCCACTGCGCTGGCTCTGTACAATAAGTACGGGATTACCGTCAACTACTGCCATGACAGAAAGCTGGCGGACAGCAGAGGAAGAGAGTTCTGCGGACATACGCCGGAGGACGGCGAGAGAGTGCTTATTGTGGATGACCTGATCAACAGCGGAAAAACTTTGCTGGGACGCATTGAAAGGATGCGGGAAAATGCGGATGTCACGATCGTTGCGGTAGCTGTGATCGTGGAGCGCTATGAGACGGGGATGAAGGAACATCACCCTAACGGAGCGGATATTTTGCGTGAAAAATACGGAGCAAGGATATTGTCGGTTGTAAACGGTGACGATATAGCTCATGCCATTGAGGCGGGAATAGTGTGAAGAGATTTTCTAAGGCGTCTGAAAACGCCGCCTAAGAAAATCTAAGACTTCACACCGAAGAATGCCCAAGCGAACTTGTTCGCTTTGATGCGGGCATTCTTCATCCGGATTGGTGTGAGGGAAATGAGGAGAAAGACTGGAGGATTGAAAATGAGTTATGCAGATAAAGTATTTATAGAGATGTGCAGGGATATTCTGGACAACGGAACCAGCACCGAGGGGGAGAAGGTTCGTCCTCGCTGGCCCGACGGGACGCCTGCCTATACGATCAAGAAATTCGGTGTGGTGAATCGTTACGACCTTTCAAAGGAATTCCCCGCCATGACCCTCCGCAGGACGGCGTTAAAGTCCGCCACTGATGAAATTTTGTGGATATGGCAGCAGAAGTCCAACAATATTCATGACCTCCACAGCCATATATGGGATGAGTGGGCGGACGAGGACGGTTCCATCGGCAAGGCATATGGATATCAGCTGGGTGTAAAACACCAGTATAAGGAGGGCATGATGGATCAGGTGGACCGTGTCATATACGACCTGAAAAACAACCCTTTCAGCCGCCGTATCATGACAAACATTTATGTACACCAGGACTTGCACGAGATGAACCTGTATCCCTGTGCCTACAGCATGACCTTCAATGTGACCCAGAGGCCGGGGGAGGACAGGCTGACCCTGAATGCTGTTTTAAACCAGCGCTCTCAGGACGTGCTGGCAGCCAATAACTGGAATGTGGTGCAGTATGCGGTGCTTGTGCATATGCTGGCCCAGGTCTGCAATATGAACGTGGGCGAGCTGGTGCATGTGATTGCGGATGCCCACATCTATGACCGCCACGTGCCTATCATCAGGGAGCTGATCACCAGAGAGCCAAAGCCTGCACCCACATTCTGGCTGAATCCGGATGTACACGATTTTTATCAGTTTACCAGAGATGACGTGCGGCTGGATAATTACGAGACCGGGGAGCAGATAAAGGATATCCCCATTGCAGTCTGAGGTGCGTAGAATGTGATTGCTGTCTGAACTGCCGCAAATTATAATATATGGGATGAGGAGAAGATATATGAATATCATTGTTGCCGTAGACAATAACTGGGCTATCGGAAATAAGGATGAACTTCTGGTGCGTATACCAAACGACCATAAGCATTTCCGGGAGGAAACCACGGGGAAAGTGGTAGTGCTGGGGCGGAAGACCCTGCAGACCTTTCCTCAGGGCCTGCCGTTGAAAAACAGGACAAACATCATTCTCTCCAGGGACAAGAATTTCACTGTGAAGGATGCCGTTGTGGTGCATTCGGTGGATGAACTGCTGGAGGAGCTTAAAGCTTATAAGACGGAGGAGGTTTATGTCATCGGCGGGGAGAGTGTGTACCGTCAGCTGCTGCCCTATTGCGATGTGGCGCATATCACAAAGATTGACCGGGAGTATGAGGCCGACACCTGGTTCCCGAATCTGGACGAGGACCAGGAGTGGGAGATTACGGCGGACAGTGATGAGCAAACCTATTTCGACATTCCGTATACTTTTCTTAAGTATGAGAGAAAGGCGTATTGACTTTTTTAAGCAAAAGTATAATAATGAGTACCAACAAAATATTATTTGTACAAGGAAAGAAGGCATATGGCTATGGAGAAGAAAGATATTGACTGGGGCAACCTTGGGTTTGGATACGTTCAGACGGATTTCCGATACGTTTCCGAGTATAAGAACGGCGTATGGGACGAGGGAGTCATCACGGAAGACGCCAACATTGTTCTGAACGAGTGTGCGGGAGTGCTGCAGTATGCCCAGACCATTTTTGAAGGTCTGAAAGCATATACAACGGACGACGGACATATCGTCACTTTCCGTCCCGATTTAAATGCGGAGCGCATGGAGTCATCGGCTAAAAGGCTGGAGATGCCGGTTTTCCCCAGAGAGCGTTTTGTGGATGCAGTTACAAAGGTAGTTGCCGCCAATGCAGCTTTCGTACCCCCCTACGGCAGCGGGGCGACACTGTATCTGCGTCCCTATATGTTTGGGACAAACCCTGTTATCGGTGTAAAGCCTGCAAATGAGTACCAGTTCAGGATATTCTGTACCCCGGTGGGCCCTTACTTCAAAGGCGGAGTTAAGCCGTTGACTATCCGGGTCAGTGATTTTGACCGGGCAGCGCCTCACGGAACCGGCAACATCAAGGCCGGACTGAATTACGCAATGAGCCTTCACGCAATTGTGACCGCGCATCAGGAGGGGTATGACGAGAATATGTATCTGGACCCCGGAACCCGCACTAAAGTGGAGGAGACCGGAGGAGCGAACTTCCTGTTTGTTACGAAGGACGGCAAGGTCGTGACACCGAAGTCCGACAGTATCCTGCCCTCCATTACCCGCCGTTCCCTTGTCCATGTGGCAAAGGAGTATCTGGGGCTTGAGGTGGAGGAACGGGAAGTGTTCCTGGAGGAGGTCAGGGACTTCGCGGAATGCGGACTTTGCGGCACTGCTGCAGTTATCTCGCCCGTAGGAAAGATTGTGGATCACGGAACCGAGATTTGTCTGCCCAGCGGTATGGAAGATATGGGGCCTGTCACCAAAAAGCTGTATGACACCCTGACCGGCATCCAGATGGGAAGGATTGAAGCGCCTGAAGGCTGGATTCATGTGATTGAGTAGGATGCTATAATGTGGCAGGAGACAGATAAAAAATTATGTCGGCCGGGCGGCCTGGCGGCCCGGCTTAGGAAGCGATGCTGTATTCTCATACTGTGTCTCGGCCTGGGGTTCTGCGGACTGACTGCCTGCGACGGAGAAGGCGCAAGGGTAGTATTTACCACCGGCCTTGGAGAGAATGAGGTATTCCGCATTGGGGATATAAGCTGTACCCGGGCGGAAATTATGGTGTATCTGACCACGATGCAGAACCGCTATGAGAGTGTGTATGGCCCGGAAATCTGGAGCGTGGCAAAGGATGATGTGACGCTGGAGGAGAATGTTAAAGAAACGGTGCTGGCCAGAATTGCCCAGATCAAGACCATGTGTCTG
>JAIDME010000012.1 GCA_029050705.1 Acetatifactor sp. | reverse complement strand
CCCCGGTCCTTATGATAGTTCCGAGATTGCCCGGATCCTGCAGATTCTCCAGAACCACAAGAAGCGGATGGGGTACATCCAGCAGCTGCTCCGGCGTGTATCGAGGCTGAGCAGCCACAAACAAAATCCCCTGAGGCGTTCGGGTGTCAGACATCCTGGCCAGGATATCATCCGATACCAGCTCGCATCCGGTATTATTCAGCTTTTCCTTAAGAGCCGGAGAAGAACATATCTTTTCGTATGCCCCGTGAGAGACGTATACCTCCCTCACGGAATCTTCCGGCACCTCCTCAAACATTTTGAATCCCTCCGCCGGAAATACCCCCGCCTCGTCTCTCTCCCTTGCTGACTTCTGCCACTGTATAACCTGCTTCACCCTGCTGTTGGAACTGCTGGTAATCATACTCTCCTCCATATACCAAAGCCGACAGGCTGGCTTATAAAAATGCCGTTTAAATAAGGCCGCCCCAATCAGGACGGCCGTTATTTTAATTACATTAATTCATGATTTAATTTTAAACCGTCAAAAGATGTGCAACTTCAAACTGATACTCATCGATATGCTTCTCCATCTTCAACGCGTCCTCAATGTCGAAATCCACAAACTGGCCGCCTCTGTAGCCCACTACCCTGTTTGTCTTTCCCTGAAGCATAACATCCACCGCATATGCCCCCATGATGGATGCATAATACCGATCCATTGCCGTCGGATTGCCGCCGCGCTGCATGTAACCAAGGATAGTTGCTCTTGTCTCAATGCCGGTAGCAGCCTCAATCCTTCTCGCCATGGAAGTGGAATGACCGATCCCTTCTGCATTAATGATGAGGTGGTGGGTCTTTCCTTTCTTACGGCTCTCTATAATGTGGTTGATGATTTCCTGCTCGTTAAAATCATATTTTTCAGGAAGCAGCACATCCTCCGCACCGTTTGCAATACCGCACCAGAGTGCAATATATCCTGCGTCGCGTCCCATAACCTCAATAATACTGCACCGCTCATGCGAAGAAGAAGTATCCTTGACCTTGTCAATGGCTTCCATTGCGGTGTTTACCGCAGTGTCAAAGCCAATCGTATATTCGGTACACGCAATGTCCAAATCAATGGTTCCGGGAATTCCCACCGTGTTGATTCCCAGCCGGGAAAGCGCCTGCGCACCGCGGTAGGAGCCGTCGCCGCCGATTACCACAATGCCGTCGATGCCGTGCTTTCGGCATATGTCCGCACCTTTTTTCTGGTACTCCGCCTTCTTGAATTCAAGACATCTTGCCGTGCCGAGAATCGTTCCGCCACGCTGGATAATATCGGAAACATTGCGGGGCTGCATGTCAATAATGTCTTCGTTCAGCAGACCGTTATAGCCCTTCTTAATACCCTTTACCTTCAAGCCTCTTGAAATTGCGGTACGCACCACTGCACGAATGGCTGCATTCATGCCCGGAGCATCTCCTCCGCTTGTCAGTACCGCAACCGTCTTTATCTCATTTGCCATGACTTACCTCCCAATGTATTCGCATACAAATATGGCTGTCTTATACATTCATATATTTTACTGCTTTTCCGTACACTTTTCAATAGGTTTTGGCAGGATTTTCACATTCTCCCCGCCAAACAACGTCCCCAGTCTCTGCTGCAGCCCGCTGTCTGCCTTCACCCGGCGGTTCGGCGGCAGAACCTTGAAGCCGCGGGTGCTCTTCAGGAAAATCACCACATCATCATCCCCGTCAGAGTCCGCTATGGCATTCAGAAGCTCCTGCTCCCGGGCAAAATAGCTCTCCGCGTCAGGAAATTGAATCCAGATGCCCTCCGGCATCTTTCCTGCTGTGCCCGCGCTCTGTGCCGGATTTTCCCGACTGCCGCCCATCTGCTGCTCCCTGGTCCTGCTTCCCGCCTGTCCGTATGCACCCGTGCTCCCGCCCGGGTCCTGCACCGGCCGGCCGCCATAACTTTTACCACCACCGAAACCGGACTTCCCCCGGCTGCCGTAGCGATTCTGGAAAATGGGACCGCCCTCTGCCTGTGCCGCCTCCTCAAAGCTGACAATCTGCTCACAGATTACCTTGGCATCCTTGTCCTCCTCAACGGAGATTCGTCCCTTTATAAAAATTTTTGCGTCCTCATTCAGCAGCTGGCCGTACTTTTCATAGTCTCTGGGAAATACCACGATCTCCACGCTGCCCACTAAATCCTCCAGCGTAAGAAACGCCATCACCTGATTGTTCTTTGTGTATTTGATGGTCTTGTCCGCAATCAGTCCGCCCACCACGGCCGTTGTCTGGTCCTCGGCGCGAACCTCCCCCGTCTCCTCGTCCAGAGCAAAGTCGTTGGTGTTGTTGGTAACATATTTCTGCCAGAGTTCCTGATACTCCTCCAGCGGGTGCCCGCTCAGATAAATGCCCAGCACTTCCTTTTCGAAGGCCAGCCGCATTTCTTTAGTGTACTCCCCCACATCCGGCATCCGAATGTCAAACTCCTCCTTCTGTGACTCGTCCGCAATGTCAAACAGCGACATTTGACCTGCCAGATTGCTCTTTTTATCTTTAATAATATGATCCACAATCTGGACATACACGCTCATGAACTGCTTCCTGGTTCCTCCCAGGCCATCCAGGGCACCAGCCTTGATAAAGTTTTCAATGGTCCTTCTGTTTATTTCCCGGTCACCCATACGGGTGATAAAATCCTTCAGGTTAGTAAAAGCTCCTCTCGCCTTCCGCTCCTCCACCATGGCGTCGATGACAGGTCTTCCCACGCTCTTGATTGCAGTCAGAGCGTAGCGCACCTTCCCGTCCGTGACGGAAAAACCGCTCTGCCCCTGGTTCACATCCGGAGGCAAAAGTTCAATCCCCATGCTGCGGCAGGTCATTATATACTCGGACACCTTCTTCGGATTGTCAATCACGGAAGTCATCAGGGCTGCCATGAACTCCACCGGATAATAAAACTTTAGCCATGCCGTCTGCAGGGCTACTACCGCATAACACGCCGCATGGGACTTGTTAAAGGCGTACTTTGCAAAATCCATCATATCGTCATAGATACCCCCGGCAACCTGCTCGCTGATTCCCTTGGATACGCAGCCCGGCACGCCCTCTTCCTCATTTCCGTAAATAAAGTTTGCCCGCTCCTTCTCCATGACAGACTGCTTCTTTTTACTCATGGCACGGCGCACCAGATCGCTTCTGCCCATAGTGTATCCGCCCAGTTCACGGACAATCTGCATCACCTGCTCCTGATACACAATACATCCGTAGGTGGGCTTCAGAATCGGTTCCAGCTGCGGGCAGGCATAGACAACGTCCTGATGACTGTTCTTTCCCTTAATGTATCTGGGAATAAAATCCATGGGACCGGGACGGTACAGGGAAATTCCCGCAATAATGTCCTCCAGACTCTGTGGGCGGAGCTCCTTCATAAAGCTCTTCATACCGCTGCTTTCCAGCTGGAAGATTCCTTCCGTCCTGCCCGTTCCGATATAGGCCAGCACCTTTGGGTCATTGTAGTCGATACCGTTAATGTCTATCCTCTTCCCCGTGGTCTCCTCTATAAAATTCACCGCATCCCGGATGACAGTCAGATTCCGCAGCCCAAGGAAATCCATTTTCAGCAGCCCCAGCTCCTCCAGGGTAGTCATGGTAAACTGAGTCACGATGGAGCCGTCGCTTCCTCTGGACAGAGGTACGAACTCGTCCGCTGCCTCAGGGCAGATGACCACGCCCGCCGCGTGCATTCCGGTATGCCTGGGCAGCCCCTCCAGGCGCTTACACATATCGATGAGGTTATGAACCTGCTCATCTTCCTGATACATCCTGCGCAGCTCCGGATTTTTCTCCAGGGCAAGCTCCAGGGTGATATTTAATTCATTGGGCACCAGTTTTGCGATAGAATCCGCAAAGGCATAGGGCAGATCCATCGCCCTGGCCACGTCCCTGATGACGCCCCTTGCCGCCAGCGTACCGAAGGTGACAATCTGCACTACCTTCTCGGCGCCGTACTTTCCGCTCACATAATCGATGACATCCTGTCTCCCGTCAGGCCCAAAGTCCACATCAATATCCGGCATGGACACGCGCTCAGGATTCAAAAAGCGCTCAAACAGTAAATCGTAACGTATAGGGTCAATATCCGTGATCTTCAGACAGTAGGACACAATGCTTCCCGCCGCAGAGCCCCGTCCCGGTCCTACGGGAATGCCGTTCTGTTTTGCATAGTTGATAAAATCCCATACAATCAGAAAGTAATCTACATAGCCCATCTTCCGGATGATACCAAGCTCATAATCCAGGCGTTCTCTGAGCGTCTGGCCCGTGCCATCGGCAGCCTGCACTGTTCCTTCGGCGGCTTGTGCCTGCGCCGATGCCTGTTCGACTCCAGCCATGGCGGATGCTGCCCTCTCACCATACCGTTCCTTCAACCCATCATCGCACAGCTTGTTCAGATATGTCCAGGAATCGTAGCCCTCCGGCACCTCATAATGGGGCAGCTTCGTCTCTCCGAACTTAATCTCCACATTACAGCGGTCAGCGATGGCCTGAGTATTCTCCACCGCTTCCCAGGCATAAGGGAAAACACCCTTCATTTCCTCTTCGCTTTTCACAAAATACTGGCCGCCCTCATACCGCATTCTGTCCTCATCCGCCAGCTTTTTACCGGTCTGAAGGCACAGCAGAATATCGTGAGGCTCCGCGTCCTCGGCATAAGTGTAGTGCACATCATTCGTAGCCACCAGGGGAATGTCAAGTTCCCTGCTCATCTTAAGCAGTTCGGTATTCACCAGTCTCTGCTCCGGCAGCCCATGGTCCTGGAGTTCCAGAAAGTAATTGCCTTTCCCGAAACAGGACTCATACTTCCGCGCCACCTTCCGGGCTTCCTCTGTCAGCCCCTTAACAATATAGCGCTGAACCTCTCCTGCCAGACAGGCAGACAGCGCAATAATGCCTTCATGGTACTCATTCAGCACTTCCATATCCACACGGGGCTTATAGTAGTACCCTTCCGTAAACCCTTTGCTTACAATCTTAACCAGATTGTCATAACCCCTGTTGTTTTCTGCCAGGAGCACCAGGTGATAGTATCTGTCCTCTCCCCCGGTCAGTTCCTTGTCAAACCGGGAATTCGGCGCAACATAGACTTCACATCCCAGAATCGGTTTGATGCCGGCCTCCCTTGCGGCGCGGTAAAAGTCAATCACACCATACATGGCTCCGTGATCCGTGATGGCCGCGCTGTCCATCCCAAGCTCCTTCACTCGGCTCACATATTCTTTTATTTTGTTGGAACCGTCCAGAAGAGAATATTCCGTGTGGACATGAAGATGTACGAACGCCATGGCAATGCTCCTTTTCCTGTCAATCTACTATTCAATATACTGAAAATCTTGTTTTTTTTCAAGGGGACTGCAGCATTTCGCAGATAAAACAATAAGTTGAACAGTTCTGAAAACGAAGGGCGCATTGACCATGTTTTAAAATGAAACACGAAGAAAGAACCGGCCATCCTTGACGAAAAAAGTGTATATTCCGCCATACTTCTCCACGATGGTGCATATGCTGCGTACACCGATCCCATGTCCCGGATTTTTCGTGACAGGAACTCCATACTCAAAGGTTATGTCATCATCACAGGAGTTGATAACCTGTAAAAACAATTTTCCGCTTTTCTCGTATGCAGAGACTTCAATCGTGCCGGGTAAATCCTTATCTTTCAGTTTCTGACAGGCATGCAGCGCATTTTCCAGGGCATTGGACAGCAGGACACACAAGTCGGTTTCGGATATAGAAAGAAATTGAGAAATCACCGCCTTAATGTTGATTGGGATGCCATAATCCTCAGCCCGCCCGGCAAACGAGGAAAATATCAGATTTACCGTTTCGTTTTCACAATAAACCGTCACTCTGTTCGCTTCAATCTCCGAACAGATTTCCTGAATATATGCCTGTGCCTGATCAATCTTTCCATTTTCCATGCAGGAGGAAAGATACTGCATATGATGTCGCAGATCATGCCGGAAGGTACTTGTCTTATGCTGCAGTTCCCGAAGGGATTTAACCTCCCGAACAGCCTGTGCGATCTGCAGATTTATAATATCCTGTGTCTGTTCCAGCCGACGGCGGATCTGTTCCTCCCGCGAGGTCTGAACCGTAAATATCAAGTATGCCATACTGCATACAAACGGCATAAATTCCACTGCAGCCAAAACACCGTCCGATAACAGACTCGTATAGATACGGGTCAGATAATCGAAACCATAATATACTGCCGGCACCACACCGAACCAACACTGTGCCGCAGTCGGATGATGTGAAATAGAGCGCACAGACGGCGCAATAAATCGTACCAAAACAAACAGAATCGGCAGCGTCATAGTCAACTCAGCCACGTCCTGCATCATGGCTCCACCCGAAAACACGGCGACAATCAACAGCGCCATCCAGCGCCTGATCTGGCAGCAAAGATACGCGGTTAAGACAGAAATAATCGACCAAAGACATTGCCTGCTGAGAATAAAGAGCACTATGGCCAGGGGAAAATGCGTGATAAACGGATAAATGTTCTCCACAATATCCGCATCAACAAAAAAATAAATAATACCCTGAAGCAATAAAATCGCCATCATACTGCCGGTCATGAACATAACTTTTTTCCGTGTCCAGCGGATATCACAGAAAAATGCAGATAAGACCATACCAAAAATACCTACGGAAGTGAGGTTCATCATGTAAATACTGCTCATAATATTAAAACCTGCTGTCTGTTAAATGCATATTCAAGATAACTGTTTTTGACCTCAGAACATTTTCCATGGGGAATCGGAATTTTCGCAAGACTCTCCATCTGGATAGTTTTGTAAGAGATACTCTGTATATACTCCATATTAACTAAAAATGACCGATGCGGGCGCAGAAAATTTTCATATTGTGTAAGCTGACAGCACAGTTTATCCATACTTCCGACACTTTCCAAAACAGTCCCGTTATCCATATGAAACAATAACGTACGTCCGGCCACTTCACAGTATTCGAGTTTATCTATATCAATTTTGGTTATCCCGCTTTTACATTGCAGGATAAGCCTGCTCTGTCGATCCTTTCTGCATTCGGAAATAACGGAATTCATCAGTCCGAAAAAGCTCTCCTCACATATCGGCTTTATCTGGTAGAAATATGCACCAACCGTATAGGACTGTATCGCGTACTCAGGAGTTGATGTTAGAAAAATAATTTTTATTACATTATCATACTGCCGGATCTCTTTCGCCGTATTGATTCCGTTTTCGCCCGGCATAATAACATCCAGAAACAGAACATCAAAACGCACTCCTTTTTCAATTTCAGCCAATAATTCCAAAGAACTGTGAAAAGCAATGCATTCAATGTCCTGATCGCATCTCTCACGATATTGATCCATCAACGCATTGATTCCGCTTAATACGGACTGATCATCATCGCAAAGCGCTACCCTTATCATAAAGTAACCTTCCCTTTCTAACGTATACCGCCAAAACGAACCGAGCAATAACCCATGCCTGAAACAATTGGAAATTATGTGATTAATCTTGACATGACATATTTTGTACTATAACATACAGGTAAACGCTAATAATGCAAATGGCGCAAAATGTATCCGAAACTGCGCGAGCTGTCGGCAATTTGAAGCTGCTGTGACCATGACTCAAAAGAAACGGAGTACATATAAATATGAAGATACAGCTAAAACCTGCGGCAGTGCTAACAGCGCTGTTCATTTTGTCAAACATGTTTCCGGCATTTACAGTGAATGCGGACGGATTATCGGAAGAAGCATCCGTGTCACAAAACGGCTCTCTGATACCTGACGAGGCATCAGAGACAACGGCCGCCATGACGCCGGAAGGACCCGAGACGCCTGCTCCGGTCAATGCGCCAATATTTCGTGCAGACATAGAATCTTCTTTCCAGGGATATGTTGTGAGAGGTATTTTAACGGAAATTACGTCCGATATCAGTCATGTCCAGCCGCTGTATTCGCTGGATGATATAACCTACTATGAGTGCGGCAAGGTATGGGATCAGTACTGGATGGACACAGAAGAACCGGGTTCACCGGAAAAGCTGCTGAATTATATCTGGCTCTATGACAACTTTGAGCCGCTGAAAAGTTACCTTGCGGAAACTCTGGATCGCTTTTACTTAAAATTACGCCTCACAAAGAATAATGGGATTACTTACGACACCCGGGCGGCAGTCATTGACCGCGGAGCTCCGCAGCCCATTCCTGACGGAATCACTCCTGTCGCCATGTTAGCCCCCTCCATGCTCGTCCGCGAAACAGGATTGCCTTACTACTATGGCAAATATCAGCTCACCGTAAGCGCAAATACCGCGCCGGAGGACATATCCGCATTTTTGCCGGATACACTGCCCATTGAGATTCAGCTTCCGCTTCAAAATGACGTCAGCCATACTGCAATATGCACTGTGAACTGCCCCGTCACATGGAAACCCCTGTCATTTTCCATGCTTACTCCGGGAGAAAGCCTGACGATTCCGGATGCTGCAGAAGAGCTTCTGGTTCCCGCCGGCACCCTGCTCAATACGCCCATGGGTATCTTTCAGCTGGACAAACCGCTTACCGTTGGAGATGATATTGTTACGCATGAGGTCAGACTGGTTCTGAACGCCGCACCGGAAGACGGGAATCCCACAGGGGTGTTGTTTGAAGAGAGAGACGGGCTGGAAATAGCGTTCCTTCTAAAGCCTACCGGCGCCACGTCCATTCAGGCCTATACGCTTTCGGAAGGAGAGTCGAACTGGGTAAAGCTTTCCGAACTTCCACTGCCTGAAGTCATTAATGCCCAGCCTTCTACCGCAAACAGTGCATATGTGTATGTCCTCGACAATGATCAGGAGCCCTACCGGTCTTATCTGGCAGCCCAGGATGCAGAAAGTATCCCCACGCCTTTCTTTGTGGGTCTGAAAATAGAGGGCGGCGTTTTTGATGGTCGACAACTAGTCCTCCCATGGCCGGACACCTATGACCAGCCTCTCGCTCTGCCCAATGTGGGCGGTGCCGGAGGAAATGAAGGAAACGCCGGTTCTGTCAGCAAGAATGACAGTACGGAGGAAGGACAACGGCCAAATCTTCCGCAGAATCCCGAACAGGATCAGGATTCCGGGACTCAGCCTGCTCCTTCTCAGAATCCCAAAGAGGATCAGGATTCCGCGGCTCAGCCTGTTCCTTCCCGGAATTCCGAACAGGATCAGGATTCCGCATCAGGCATGACAGCAGAATCCGATTTGGCAGACAGAGACATATCCTCCGAGCAGCCTCCCATTGTAACACAGACTGTGTCGGACATCCATCCCAATGAAAAGTATACCGGAATAGCTATAGCAGGCATCTGCCTTGCCGCCGCCTATATTGCCATATCTGTCTACAGGATGACAGGCAGGAATAAAGCAAAGCCATAATTCATGCCTGCGGAAATTCCATAACAAATTTCGTTCCCTTCCCTACGATGGAAGAAACACTGATAGTTCCGCCCAGTTCCGTCACAATACCGTGCACAATATACAGCCCCAGTCCCGTTCCGTTTCCTTTGTTATTTGCTCCCACATAAAACCGCTGAAAAATAAAGGGAAGCTCCTCCTTCGGGATACCGCAGCCGGTATCCGCCACAGTCACACGGATTTTGCCGTTCTCCGTCTGAGCGGATACGGTGATACTCCCATTTGGGGGCGTTGCCCTGAGCGCATTATAAAAAAGGTTTTCAAAGAGTTTGTCAAGCTTTTCCGGCTGAGCCTTCAGAAATACGTCCTGTTTGGGCGGCTCCACGAAAAGATAAACCGAGCGGACTTCAGCTTCTCCGTGATGAACGGCATAAATCTCTGAGAGCATCCCCTGAACAGATATCCGGACCCATTCTCCTTCAATTTTATCCAATGCATTGATGGTAGAAAGTCCTTGAAGCCGCCGTGTCATTTCCCACAGCTTGCCCTGAGCCTGATCAAGATAACCCTGCAATTCCGAGTCTACACCCACGCCGCTTCTGCGAATTGCCTCAATAAAAGACTGGGTAGCAAATACCGGTGCTTTCAGAACATGTCCCAATTCTGAAAAAAAAACAATGCATTAATTAAAAAG
>JAIDME010000119.1 GCA_029050705.1 Acetatifactor sp. | reverse complement strand
TCGTCGGCAGCGTCAGAAGTGTATAAGAGCCAGCTCCGGGAGACAATACATTGACTGCTTTGATTATTAAGTACATGAAACTTTCTTAACTTCATCACACATTGCCTCCTTTCTTTGATTTTCATTTTAAGCTACAAGAGATACTATAAACAGATTTCCTGTTTCTGTCAACACAAATTTCAAAATCTTCTATATATTTTTGGGGTTCAGCTTTCCTATACTAATTGTCAATCTCCCTGGTGGCGGATTTCCGCGCTGCCGACCAGAACAGTTCATCGGAGGTCTCCCAGGGCTCCCCGCAAATGAGATGAAATCCCGCTGCCTGTACCACAGCTCCCGCTTTCCGCCATTCCTGCTTCCAGCCTTCTTCAGCCTGCACCCATACCAGTCCGTCCCTGCACCCATAGGCGGACAACACCGTCAGCCGGATTCTCTCCGTTTTCACACTGCTGTCAAATTTCACCCGCCGGGACAAAGTTGTGTTGGGAAATGCACCTTGTTGTATTAGCACCCAATCCCCACTTTTGCTGTCAAGGTACTCCAGCCGGTAATCCCGAATGAGGCCTGTACGTTTCCTGTCCTTCTGCTCCGGCAGGTAAATCAGCCCCTGAATCTCCAGTTCTCGCCGCAGCACCAGAGTGATTTCAACGGGGAACTCTTCTTTTTCTATCCTGATGGAGGTATTCGGATTAGCCGACAGGTAAACATCCCCTGTCACCCCTGCACCTTCACTGTAAAGATATTCCTTTGCCAAAGTCTCCATCCGCAGAACGGGAAACAGCTTCTCCTCAATTGTCCGTGCGGAAACCTGCTGCCGGGGCCGGAATTCTTCGGAAGCTGCATATCTCAAAACCGCCTGCTTCAGACAATAAGCCGCCGCCCGTTCCTCAAAGCTTCCCTCCAGATCCGCCGTTATCATCAGAAGTCTGCCTTCTCCCACTGCCGCCTCAAACATAAGCGCCAGAGAAAGACTGCGGTTCCAGTCATCGATGGGGCGCACAATGGGCTCGATATTTTCCATTCCTTTCAGCCAGAAGCCCCTTGCGTGCTCCAGAATATCCTCCCACTGCCAGCCCCCATCCTCAGCGCTGGGAAAATATTGTAAAACAGGATGCTCCGTTTTCACCACCAGCCCAAGACTCCTGATCCAGGAGGGCCCCATCTGTCCGTTCCAGAAGACGTTTTTCATGGACAGCGCCGGACAGTCATATGACAGTTCCGAGAGATAAGGTGCATAGACCACCGCCCCTCCCCCGGCCAGAGCCTCTTTAGCCTCCTGCCAGTCCCGGGTATACAGAACCTTATCCGCCCTTTCTTTATCCGGCTTTTCTTCCTCCTGTGCCGCAAACACAGTGAGCTGCCAGCTGTTCCTGCACTGCCACTCCATGGAACGACTGTCTTCCGGGCGGTTCCCACGGCCGTTCACCGAAATGTCCTGCAGATTATTCTCACAGCCGTTCTCTGAACAGTCCTTCTGCTGCTCAAGAGAAAGCTCCAGTGTCAGTTCCCTGCTCCCGGTAATGTCGGTAAAGTCAAGGTTAATGCTTCCCACAGACCGACAGCTTCCGCAGGGGACGGACACCGGAGCAAGCCGCCCGGATTTATATATTTCCCCTTCCCCTGCCAGCTGCCACTCTACGCTCACATCCCGCAGCTCCTCCTGTCCGTAATGACTGATTTCCACGGGAACCTCCACCCTGTCCGTGTTCTTCCACACATAGGACTCCAGTCTTGCAAGCAGAACAGTGTCACCGCAAAAACATCTGAACTCTTCCGGCTCCGCATAGCCCTTTTCTTCCCACAGCATGTCCAGAAGACCCACCAGCGCCGTTCCCTGCCCCGCATAATCATGCAGATCCAGCAGTTCAAAGCCTTTGAGCTGAGGGGTTCTGAAGTTAGCCTCCAGTTCCTCCTTGTAAAGTCTGAGCTGGTTTCTCCCCGAACACCACAGAAATTTCTCCGTCAGGGGAAGCACGTCGTTTTCTCTCGCAATCTCCTGAAATATCCGAAAGTTCCCGGGCTGCAGGTGACCTGTCAGTTTCTGAATGATCCGGAAATCCGGATAAGCGCACCACTGCCCCAGTTCATGGCAGACCACAGGAAGCACCGTCCCTTCCACAGAGGACGAATAGTCCCCTCCCTTCCAGCCCTGGGAATTCCGAACAGTTCCCCCCGTGAATGGACCGTACCCGGAACGGTGAAAATAGATAAAATCCGTACCTGTGATCCGCGCAGGCGGCACATCGTAGAACCAGCCGGACTGCGCGGTATAGAGACGCCTTCCCTCATACCCCAGCCGCCTGTCATACTCCCGTGTCTCGGCCACCCATTCCCGCAAGGGCTGATACCAGCTTCCCCCCGGCTCATTGGAAGGTGAAAAAAAGGCAAAGGAGGGATGATGCCCGAACTGCCGCAGGATTCTCTCCGTCTCCTCCCTGAGAACCTCCAGCATGTGAATTCCTTCCCGAAACACATTCCACATGCCGCACTCCACCAGCAGAAAGATTCCCTCCTCGTCCGCCGCCTGAAAAGCCGCTTCCGGAGGACAGTAAGAATGGCAGCGGACAGCATTCAGTCCCCATTTCCTGACAATGCGCATCCGCTTTCTCCACCAGGCACTGTCCGTCTCAGGATATCCTGTCATGGGATACTCCCCGCCGAAATGAGTTGCCCTGAAGTACAAGGGCTTCCCGTCCGCAAAAAAGTTTCCCTTCCGAACCTCCATGCGGCGGGGGTGTGTTTCAGCGTAAGCCGCTCTCGCCGCTGCCCTCTCCTCCAGCTCATCCTTTGTTATCAGCGCAATTTCTCCCACCATGCCATTCCAGGTGGCCCCAAGCGCGTCAGACACACCGTGACCGTCAGGCCGATAGGGATACTGCATGGAATTATCCACTGACACCTGTAGCGTATGCACGCCTTTCGACAGCCGGCCGCAGGAAATCTCGTGAGCAGTGCAGAGAGAACAGTCCTCCCCCCGGAAGCTGCCGTCTATCCACACCCTGGTCCGCCATCTGGTAAGTTCAATCCGAAGAAACCATTCTCCGGCTTCCTCCTGCACCGTAAACTCCCGACGGTAGACGGCCTCCCCGATAAAATGCCTCTCCGGCTGACACAAAAAGGGCACCAGGCATTCCGCCCCGTCCCCTTTTTTAAAAACCTCCTGTTCATACCAGAGTTCATCATGAAGCCCGCTGACCCATGGGGTATCCCTGGTGATCGGATTTCCGTAGCCTGCGGCCTGCAGACTGCCCGGCAGGCTGATCTCTCCCTCCTGTACCCCGTTGTCCCCGTTCAGGGCAAGCTGCCAAACCCCAGATAAGTCAATATACATACAATACCCCTCTCCTCACTCCAGCATGATCTCCTTCACGGAAATTTTCTTTATCCGTTCGGAATAAGCATACATTACCGCTTCATAAACCAGGATAAAAACCCCAAGGGAAACAAGCATGGCAGGAAAATCAAATTCATAAACAGGCATGCCCTCCATATCCCGGAACACAACGTCAACCATGATCCGCAGCAGTACATATTGATACACCGTTCCGACTGCAAACCCCACATAGGACACCGGCCTGTACCCGCCCAGAATGGCCCTGCAGCATTCCTGCTGAGAATAGCCGAACACCCTCATCATGGCGATTGTCTTTGTGTTGCCGTTGATCACCGTGGTGATGGCGAGAAACAGCGTGGTGCTGGCCAGGACGAGTCCGATCAGCATCATCATGACACCCATCATAACGCTTGAAAGGTCTTTCATACTGAAAGACATCTGGGTCATGGCAGAAAAACAGAAAGATGCAAACAGGATGAAGAACGCCAGAACCGTTTTGTCTCTCAGAGTGTTCGTTGTCAGAT
>JAIDME010000118.1 GCA_029050705.1 Acetatifactor sp. | reverse complement strand
AAATATCAAGATCAACCGCAGCAGCTGCAGAGCTGAGGATGCCGCTGCCGCCACATAAGTCATTGCCGCCGCACTCAGCACCTTTTTGCAGCCCTTGTTTTCTTCCATACTCACCAGACCGTACTGGTCAATCTTCGCAATGGCTCTGGAGGATGCATTGAACTCTACCGGAAGAGTCACAAGCTGAAACAAAACCGCCAGCGAAAATGCCCAGATGCCAATCTGAATCAATACATTATTCCAGCTTAAGATCACTCCGAGTATGATGAGAGGCATCCCCAGTTTGCTCCCGATATTCACTACAGGAACCAGCGCAGTCCTGAAATTCAGCGGTGAATAGCCTTTTGCATGCTGGATGGCATGACCGCACTCGTGGGCCGCAACCCCCACGGCAGTGACAGAAGCCTCGTTATAATTTTGGTATGACAGGCGCACGGTGTTGGTTCTCGGGTCATAATGATCCCCGCTCTCCGCCTGAAGGCATTCAATCTGTACATTGTACAGCCCTTCGTTGTCCAGAATGCGCCTTGCCGCCTCCGCGCCTGTAATCCCTGTAGAATTTCCCACCTTGCTGTATTTTTTCATAACACTGTTTACACGGAAGCTGGCCCCCAGGCAAATCACCATGCCGATGATGACAAGAATATAAGTGTAATCAAAATAATAGTATGGCATATCAATCTCCTTTCCCTTTCGTTTACGGATTAACAGTGTCTGTGAGCCCTAAAATCTCCCCGGGCTGCAGCTTCACTCCCAGCAGAAAATCATGGGCATTCATCCGCTTTTTTCCCTCTGTCTGAAGTTCCAGAAGCCTTAAAACGCCCTTACCTGTGGCTACTGTCACAGAGTCCTTCTCCACGCTTAGTATCTCCCCCGGCACATGTCCGGATACATCCCTTTTCGTGTCCGGAACCGCCTTCCATATTTTGAACTGTCTGCCTCTGAATCCCGTATATGCACTGGGCCAGGGTGTCATCCCCCGAATCAGTCTGTCAACCTCCGCAGCTGTTTTGGAAAAATCAATCTCTCCCATACTTTTCCCGATGAGAGGGGCATAACAGCTCTCACTGTCATCCTGTTTTTCAGGTATCAGTTTCCCCTGCTCCAGCAGTGTCAGCGCCTCTGTGACCGCCTCTCCGCCCAGCTCCATAAGCCTGTCGTGCAATGTCTCATACGTATCCTCCGGCCCAATGACCGTTTCCTTTTTATAGAGCATATCTCCGGTGTCAATCCCGGCATCCATCTGCATAATGGTGATTCCCGTCCGCTCCTCACCGTCAATGATGACATGCTGGATGGGAGCCGCTCCCCTGTACTTCGGCAAAAGGGAAGCATGAATATTCAGACAGCCGTATTTCGGAAGATCCAGAATCTCCTGGGACAAAATCTGTCCGTAGGCCGCAACAATGTATATGTCCGCCCGGTATGCTCTCAGTTCCTCCACCGACTCCGGCGCTTTTACTCTTTTAGGCTGCAGAACCGGAATGTTATGCTCCAGCGCACAGACCTTCACGGGAGAGGGAACCGGTTCCCTGCTCCGCCCTTTCGCCTTGTCCGGCTGGGTCACCACCGCGGCAATGTCATGTCCTGCCGCTATCAGCGCCCGCAGTGCTCCCGCCGCAAAGTCAGGCGTGCCCATAAAAATCATCTTCATATTGTTCCTCTTTTCACTCTAGTCTGCTTCCTCTTCGTCAGCTTTCACATCCTGGAGTTCTCCCTCTACCTTCTCCACATAGAGATGACCGTCCAGATGATCCAGCTCATGACAGATAGCCCGGGCAAGAAGCTCCGTCCCCTCCAGCTCATATGCCTTCATGTTGGCATCCAGAGCCACCGCCTTGACATAATTCGGTCTGGTGACCTGACCTGATTTCCCCGGCACACTCAGGCATCCCTCCTGACCGGTCTGCTCACCGGAAGTCTCCACAATCCTGGGGTTGATCAGGATATGCGGATCCTCCCCGGTGGTATCTATGACCACAATTCTCTTTAAAATCCCCACCTGCGGCGCCGCCAGACCCACGCCGTTTGCCTCATACATGGTCTCCAGCATATCCTCGATCAATTCCCTGATCCGGGGCGTCATTTCCGTCACTTCCTTACACTTTTTAGTAAGTACCTCGTCTCCGATTTCACGTATGTTTCTGATTGCCACTTGAATATCCACACCTTTCCTGCTTGTTATACTGCAAAATCAAACTGCACCGCCTCTGTCCGAAGCTGTCGTTTTTCAATGTTTTCCTCCAGCAAATCTTTTATCTCTATCAGTTTACCATATTTTGATGATTTCACATAGAAC
>JAIDME010000117.1 GCA_029050705.1 Acetatifactor sp. | reverse complement strand
CAGGAAGATGCCGCCGGAGAACAGACCGGAACAGGAGTGGGCCGCTGTGACCGTGGAGGAGAAGCCCTTTGTCCTGAAACTGGAAGCGGATTTCTCCCGGGGAAGGGATGTATGCGCTTTCTGGTACAAGGACAAAAGCTTCCGGAGCCGCTGGCAGAAGATCGGGCCGGAGCATCGGCTTCGGTTCGGCCTGGATCATTTCTGCGGATGCCGCTTCGGTCTGGTGGCATATTCCACAAAGGAAGCCGGGGGCAGCGCGGTCTTCAGCGAATTTGTCTATCGTGAAAGGTAATAGCATCCGGTGCGGTAAAAGAATATCCACAACATAAAAAACACTTTCTGCAAAAAACAGAAAGTGTTTTTTATGTTGTTTTACTTCCTGCAGATGAACATCCCTGTGGATTTGTGGATGAACATAGCCCCCTCGCGGCTTAGCTTATCCTGTATCATTTTCAACAGCTCCGGCCCTCTCTGCTCCAGAATCAGGGAAGCGTTACCGGGATAGGAATAAATATAGTCATAGATGGCCTGGGGGTCATCTACGATTAAGTCGTTATCCTGATCCTGCCGCTCCACATGGGCAAAGTGTTTCGTTAGCTGGGGCCGGGCATTTTCCAGATGGAAAGTCTCGGTCAGGTTCTGGGAAGGTATCTCGATCCGAGGGTCGAAAGCGATGACCAGCTCGTGCAGCTGCTGCATGTGAGTGTCGCCTACGGTGGAACAGTAGAAAGTCCCCTTCGGCGTCAGTGCCCGTGCGATGGCGGCCAGGCAGGCGTCCCGGTGCTCCACATGGTACAGCATATGGTTGGCGACGATGCGGTCATAAGAAGCTGCAGGCAATTCCAGGGTATTTGCATCCAGCACCTGATATTCAATGCGGATCCTGCGGGATGCCAGCTCCTTCTCATAAGGGGCCAGGTTATGACGGGTCTGTTCCAGCATCTCTTTTGAACGATCGGTAAGGATCAGCTGCAGTCCCTCCGGCAGCAGGTGAGTGCGCTCCATCCAGAGCAGTCCTGTGCCACAGCCCAGTTCCAGCACTGTTTCCCCAGGCTGCAGGGCCAGCCGCTCATAGACCCATTCCATCCAGCTCTGGGAGCTGGTGGAGTAAGTGTGGATATTGATCCGACGATTTAGGTTTTCGGGGTTCTGGTACTGTTCCAGAACCTTTTCTTCTCTGGTCAGCAGATTGAGGCAGCGCACCAGAACCTGCCATTTGTCCTCCTCGCAGCTGTGCTGTGCCAGCTCGATGGTAGAAATCAGCAGTTCCAGCTGCTTCTTCCGTTCCAACAGCAGACTCTTCTGCTGGGCCAGAATTGTCTCCTGATTCAGGGAGTCTGCCTCCTGAGCAGCGATCAGCTGTTGAATCTGTTCCAGAGAAAAGCCCAGATATTTCAGCATCAGGATCCGCTGGAGCAGGGTGACAGAGCTCTTGTCGTAGTGTCGGTAGCCGTTTTCCGAGTGAGATATCGGGGGCAGCAGTCCCTTTGTGTCATAGAAGCGTATGGTGCGCAGAGAAACTCCGGCAATTCTGGCAATCTCGCCTGCAGTGTAATATTGCTTATTCATATTTACCTCCGTTATATATTCTGTGTATTCCCCTTAAGCGTACAATGCCTGAGACCGGTATCGGGCTTCTCAGGCGTCCGGACATCAGTTTGTGCGCTATCCGGGAATCCGCTGATTAAGGTTTCACATAAGTGCGAACGGTTTTCAGATATCTGTATTTCTATCATACAGGATGACGTAAGGGAACGGTCAAGTAAAAAATCCGGGGAAATTACAGTATTTAAAAGCAGCGCATTCAGACGGCTTACTGTTTACATTCAGACCTGAACAGTGAGTGCGGCCGACAACCGTCCCCGGTATTATGACAGGGAGATTGTATATCATAGTCATGAGATGTAAAATACAAGTGTGGAAATATCAGTTTGTCTGCAGGAAGCAGGGGATAGAACGAGGTTAACAGCTGCCCTCGGCATTGGAGGAGAATATGAGAAAATGAAAAAATCGAAGCGAAGAATAGATTTTGCGGCATTGCTTCTCATCCTGTCCCTTGCGGGAACCGGCCGTGGAGACGGACGGCAGGCGGAGGATCCGGCACAAACGGAGACGGCATTGAAAGCGGGAGCGCTGAGCTACGGATACTTTTTTGAGGAGGATGGGATTGTCGTAAGCTCGAGGGATCACTTCCTGTACTCCGACTGGGAACCGGTGGAATTTGATTATATCTGCATGGATCCCACCTGCAGTCATCTGATTGAAAGCTGCGGCGCGCATACGATTCAGGATGAATCGAGTATATTGAGGGATTTCAGTCTGTTATATCAGGACTGGCTGATCATTTTGCATGCATATTCCCGATTAGAGATCAATGAGGTGTCGGAAACAGCTCGGGATTGGATAACCGTGTATCAAACGGATGTTTAAGAAGCGGATCCGGATGGGAGCAATCGGCGGAAGATGGCAACCTTTTCGGGTTCGATTTACAGTCCGGCTATGACGTATGCCGCAATTTTGGCGGACGGAAAGCTTTATTCTGGCGGACCGTCGGAAGAAAGAGATAGAATGGAACCGGATGACGTGGTGGGAGATAAGATCATGTATTTCAGAGGGTATCCGGAATGGGAGGTATGGTGGGCGGATAAGGAGGATATTAGAGACCTGTCGGACAAGGGTGTACGGATCGGTCCCTTGAATGGAGCTACACTGGATAAACCGGCAAATTGAATTTTGATATGACAGTAGATAATGGTGATTTGAAATTATATAATTTTGATATTAAATATAAGAGTCGATACACTAGTTTGTTTGCAGGAAAGCAGGGGGATAGAACGGGATGAATAATTGCTGACTGCAAAACTGCAAACACAAAAAGAAAGGTGGAACAAACATGAAGGTTAGAAAAATTCTAACAATGGCGCTAGCGACTGTACTGGCTTTTGGAATGACAAGTAATATACTTCAGCCCAATATGGTTTATGCGAAAGAATCAACAGAAACCGTTTGGACAGAAGATGTCTCAAATGAATTTTGGGATGATAATAAAACAACAGGCACTGCTGAGACTGCCGATATAGCAACATTTTCATTAGATGAATCACAAATGACAGAGGAGCAGCAAAGCAAGTATATGCAGGTGTTGTCAGGTGGGCTGTATGAGCTGGAAGTCGGTGAATCTGTTGTAATTGGTTCGAGCGATGAGGGTCAAATATCCATAAAATGTGTAAGTTCTAGTACAAGTTTAGGAAGAGCGAGTTGGAATACTTCATATAAAGGGTATAACATCAATATAACGATTCTTGATATAGAAATTTTATTGGCAAGTGTTGATCTGGAGTGTACATGGTATTAAAGATGGAATAGATGGATATATTCAGAATTTGAAAGGTACTTATACTGAAAAAAACGATGCGTGGCACTGTTCATGGGATGAGTATAAGCAGGCCCTGCCATATAATCATGCGCTGTGGTTAAACATAAAATCAATGGGTGGCACATTGATTTCGGTAATGCTTGCAGCAGGTTACAATCCATATGATGAAACATTGTCATTTACCATTCAATAAAATGAAAAAGCGTATAAGAGTGTTTTAAGAAAAACATATGTGGAAGTAAAATTGACAATTAATGGTGTAAGATATGAAAATTCTTATCGAAAAGGAGTATTTATATGCCAGTAGCAAAGGAACAAATTCGACAGATTATTGCAGACAACAATTTAACAAGATTGTGCTTTACTTTTAAGACCGGAGTAGTATTGACGGAATTTTAAGACTGTGGTAGTATGTATATGTGGTCACTACTACAGTCTTAAAGAAGGAGGTGTTATAGAATGGACATCAAGCTGTTCGATTCTGAACTGAAAGTGATGTCTGTCCTTTGGCGCGATGGTGATGTTCCGGCAAAATATATTGCCAAACAGCTTACCGAAGAATTGGGCTGGAATGTAAATACAACCTATACCTTGATTAAGCGCTGCATTAAAAAAGGAGCGATTGAACGCTCCGAACCGGGCTTCATGTGCCATGCGCTCGTTCCTAAAGAGGTAGTCCAGGAGGCAGAGACAAACGAACTGATTGACAAAGTATATGACGGTTCCGTTGATAAGCTGTTTGCGGCGCTGCTGGGACGGAAAAAACTGAGCGCGGCACAGATTGAAAAACTAAAACAGATTGTTAATGATTTAGAGTGAGGTGGTGCAAATGAGCCTGCAGCAAATGAGCGTTGCCGGGGGCATGATGATTTTAGCGGTCATTGTAATACGCGCAATGGCGATCAATTTGTTACCAAAGAAGACTTTTGGGGCGCTTTGGGGAATAGCGGCTGTGCGGCTGCTGATTCCTTTTTCAGTTCCCTCTGCGTTTAGTGTGTATTCGCTATTAGGTGGTCATGCATCTGCCATAGATGCCGTAAAAAGCCCAAGAGCCACCCAGGTGTTGCCGATAGGGACGAAAGAGCAGATGACGACTATGCCTGGCAGCATTTCAAATGCCATTTCTATTTGGACGGTTATTTGGGCTGCGGGTGTGTTTGTCTGCGCTATGTTATTTGCTGTATCATATTGGAAGTGTCGACAAGAGTTTCAGACATCCCTGCCGGTGGATAACGACTTCACCAGAAACTGGTTAATTGCCCATCAGCAGAGACGTGTGATTTCTATTCGGCAGTCCAGCCGTTTTTCTGCCCCGCTCACTTATGGCATATTCCAGCCTGTGATTTTGATGCCGATATCTACCAAATGGGAGAACGCAAAGTCACTGCAATATGTTCTGGCTCACGAATATGTGCATATCCGGCGTTTTGACAGCATTAGGAAGTTAGTGTTGATTGTGGTGCTGTGCATACATTGGTTCAATCCTTTGGTCTGGGCTATGTATATTCTCGCAAACCGGGATATTGAGTTGTCATGTGACGAAGCGGTGGTACGTCTTTTTGGGGAAAGCACGAAAGCAGCCTATGCACGGGCATTGATCAGCATGGAAGAGACACGGAGCGGCCTGATCCCTCTGGGCAACAATTTTAGCAAAAATGCGATTGAAGAAAGGATAACTGCGATTATGAAGATCAAGAAAACTACAATATTTTCATTTGTTCTGGCGGGTTTTATCGTTGCCGGGACTGCAACAGCATTTGTCACTTCTGTGAATGCGCAGCAGGATGGTAAAACTACCGATATTGACGGAAATGATGTTCGGACGGCTGTCACGGCGCAGTCAGATGATATCAATATGCAACCGGTAGAAATGGAAGTTTTGCAGGAAAATAGGGAATCCGTGAACATTAATATAGCGACACAAAGTGACAAAGAAGTGCAATGGTGTGATTATCTGGGGCAGGAGACAGAAAAGAGCTTTATGGGTGAAGAGGGTATTAAGTCAGCAGATGCAACAGTAACCTATGATAAAGAAACAGGGCAGTATTCAATAGAATTATTATTAGAAACGAGCGGGGAAGTGGGTGGAGAACAAATTGAACTTTACAAAAGCAGCTTAAGTAAATCATATGCAAAAGCAACTTTAATTGTTGATGGAGAAGTTAGGTAAGCTCGGTTTTGTTTCAATATACTGAATCCGTGAACCTCGTTACAAATTGTTTTCCAAACACCATATATTTTCGGTATTTGCTGCTTGTTTTATAGTTCAGCTTGATATATCGGTGCATCTGCGGTATACTTAATTAGCTTTATGATTTTGAAGTTTCAACACATTTTTCCGGGAGGAGGGTTAACATGAAATCATCTAGTGAAAATATGCATAGGGTAAGAATAGTATTTGCCATTGTAATAGCTATTTTTTGTGTTGGTGCATTTTATGTTGGAACCAAAAGAGATACGACTCCGGTAAGCGAAGACAGGGAGGAAGCCTTCAGGGAGTTCATTGCGAACGAATTGGAAGAGACGCTGACATCTTATAAGATTATATTGTCTTGTAATGTTGATTTTGAAGCTGATAATAATGCGATCACTAAGGCGTACCTGACTTTGGATTGTGCGGAAATATTAAGGCCTGAAACAGAAGATAGCATAAAACAAACTGTGGCAGGCGCAATGAATCTGTCAACTGATGATATCTTCATAAGCTATTAAAATACCAAAATCCCCCAAACTGCTTAGATGTGCAATTTGGGGGTTCTTTTTTACGGCCTACGAATTCTCATCCGGATAGAGCTGCACCCTGTTGTGTATGATATTTGCTGCCTCTTCGGCACACTTATCCCCGTTAAAATAGGATATGGCCTCTTCCCGTATAATCTCTCTGATCTGTTCGTGCATGAAAGGTTCCGGCTCACAGTTCTCCGGAAAAATTTCCATGGAATGTCCCTATTGACAGAAGCTGATAAATAAAATACGCTTAAAATGAAGTTCACGCACTGAATATAAATGCGAAAAGAAAGCGAGGACAGATATGGCAGGAGAGGCAAAGATAACGATTCATCCATCCTACGAAACAGGGGAGATCTCACCCAGATTATTCAGCACATTTCTGGAGCCCATCGGCACCATGGTGAACGGCACCATGTTCAATCCCAAGCATCCGACTGCGGATGAACAGGGCTTTCGGCGTGATTTTATCGACGCGCTGAAGGCGACGGATATGCCCGCGGTACGTCTGCCGGGCGGAAATTTTGTGTCCGCCTGGAGCTGGAAGGATTCCATAGGGCCTAAGGAGCAGCGGAAGGTGAGACTTGATCCGGCATGGCATCAGTACATAACAAACGAAGTGGGGCATGACGAGTATCTGCAGTGGGCGGAGAAGGTTGGAGCGGAGCCTCTGTATACCATTAACATGGGAACCGGAGATATGCGGGACGCCATGGATATTGTGGAGTATACCAATCATGAGGGCGGCACCTGGTGGTCAGACCTGCGCAGGAAGAACGGGCATGAGGAGCCCTACAATGTAAAGACCTGGTATCTGGGCAACGAGATGGATGGCCCCTGGCAGCTGGGCTCCTGGGATAAAGATCCAAGGGGGTACGGCGTGCGTGCCAACGAGGTGTCAAAGGCCATCAAATGGATCGATGGTCGTATAGAGACGGCGGTATGCGCTTCCTCTGCCTTATTCATGGATCATTATCCCCAGTGGGAGGAAACGGTGCTTCAGGAATGCTATGATTCCGTGGATTATCTTTCCATGCACCATTACCACAGCGCACCTCCCGGAGACGTGAAGGCTCTGTTGGGCGGTTCCGCTTATTATGAGGATTATATCAACACGGAGACGGCGCTCTGCGACCTGATCGGGGCCAAATGCCGCTCTCCCAAAAAGATCATGCTTTCCTTTGACGAATACGGAGCCATGATCCGGCCCAATTCGCCTCTGCATCCGGGGTACGGCTATCACAATATGATCAGGGCACATTACAGATTTGACCCGGAGCGGAAGTATATTCTCCACGATCCCGACAATATGCCGGAGCGCGTCTGGCCGGTTGGAGACCTGCTGCAGATGCTGTCCATGCTGTCTATTCAGCTGGCGTTCCTGCGTCATGCGGACAGAGTGAAGATCGGCTGTATGACAGGCGGGCTGAGCGCGCTCTGTGCCTCCAACCACGATCATGTCTGGAAATCGGCTTCCCATTATGCTTTCTGCCAGATGATGGAGTACGC
The DNA here is from genome assembly GCA_029050705.1 of Acetatifactor sp. Taxonomy (GTDB): domain Bacteria; phylum Bacillota; class Clostridia; order Lachnospirales; family Lachnospiraceae; genus Acetatifactor. The sequence goes on along the minus strand of JAIDME010000117.1, from coordinate 1,429 downwards.
AAGAGGAACTTCCATGCAGACCGCAGTGGAAAGTGAAACCTTCGATATGCCGGGCTATGCCATCGACGATACTTCTCAGTATACCGGAAAGGAAGGCGTGAACTACATCGACGCTGCGTCGGCCTGGAATAAGGAGCGGGAACAGCTGGCGGTGTTCGTCATCAACCGGAGCGAAGAAAATGAATATCCCCTGACCCTGGATGTAAAGGGCTTTGAAGATTATATATTTGCGGGACATCAGGAGATGTACACCGCAGATCCGGATGCAAAAAATACATATGAAAATCCGAATGTGATCAAGCCTGTGGAGCATCAGGGGGGCGTGTTTGAGAATGGTGTGCTGAAGACCCATGTGAAGCCCCTGTCCTGGAACGTACTGCTTTTTAAGAAGGCGGAAAAATAGAAGCCGTCATCGGCAGCGATTGAGAATAGGAGGAGCGGAATGATAAGAACAGTAAAAACAGAAAACGGCCTGGTGCGCGGAATAGAGGCGGCTGACCCCAGGATCACGGCCTTTAAGGGAATCCCTTTTGCGGCGCCGCCGGTGGGCGAGAACAGATGGCGGGCCCCCCAGCCTGCGGAGGACTGGGAAGGTGTGAGGGAGGCATACAGGTTCGGCCCCATTGCCATGCAGGCTACACCGGGGCTGGGAACCGATATTTACTGCAGGGAATGGCATGTGGACCCGGATATTGACATGAGTGAGGACTGTCTGTATCTGAATGTGTGGACCGGGGCAAAGGATCCGGAGGAGAAGCGGCCGGTGCTGGTGTGGTTTTTCGGCGGCGGTCTGCAGTGCGGATATCCCTCGGAGATGGAATTTGACGGCGAACGTCTGGCCAGAAGAGGTATCGTGGTGGTGTCCGTCAATTACCGCCTCAATGCCTTTGGCTACATAGCACATCCGGAGCTGACTAGAACTCAGCCGGAGGCGCCGTCCAATTTCGGAAGCCTGGACCAGCAGGCAGGCTTAAAATGGGTGGCCAGGAACATATCAGCCTTCGGAGGAGACCCGGACAATGTCACCATTGCCGGACAGTCGGCGGGGGGCGGAAGCGTGCTGTCCCAGATGTCATGCAGGGACAACGAAGGTCTTTTTCAGAAAGCGGTCATCATGAGCGCCATGATACGGAGTCCCTACACAGAGGGCGGGATCGGAACTCCGGAACCATTGGAGAGCGCGGAGAAAAACGGTGCGGCATTCTTTGAATTTATGGGAGTGAAGACGCTGGAGGAGGCCAGGAAGCTGGATGCAGCCTTCATCCGGGACCGCTATAATGAATATACAAGAGAACACCCGGCAATGTTTACCGTTCTGGACAACCGCTTCTGCGTGGGAGATCCCCTTGTGCTGTATGCGGCGGGGAAATGCGTGGTGGTGTCGGTATGGGGCGGAAAAACGGGTAAGGATTACAAATTAATGATGCCG
>JAIDME010000116.1 GCA_029050705.1 Acetatifactor sp. | reverse complement strand
CCACAATGACCGGAGTTTTCTTAACGAGAATAGCATACAGCACCGGAATGATAAACAATGTCATCACGGTGGCATATGCAAGACCTCCCGCCACTACGATTGCCATACCCCGGGACATCTGACTGGACAGATCATCACCGAACAACAGGCTCACCATAGCAAGTATTGTAGTCAGCGCAGTCATCAGAATAGGGCGCATTCTGGTCTTTCCGGTGGCAATCAGCGCGTCCTTTCTCTCCAGTCCGCCTATCCGAAGCTGATTCACATAGTCTACAAACACGATACCATTATTTACCACTGTGCCCAGCAACACCACAAATCCCATCATACCCATGACAGAAAGGGGTTCACCCATGATCAGCAGGCCGATCAAGCCTCCTGTAAATGCCAGCGGCACGGTAAACAGCACAATAAACGGACTCAGCAGGCTCTGGAACTGAGCCACCATAACAAGGTAAATAAAGGCAAGCCCCATCAGTATCACCTTCATCATTTGGATGACCATCTGATTTACCGTATCAGATTCGCCCACGGAATCAAAACTGTAACCGGAAGGCAGCTCATACTGCTCCAACAGAGGCTCCAACTCCCTGGACAGCAGTGTTGCATTATATCCTTCCTTCACGGAAGCCGTCACTGTCATATAACGGCTTTGATTTTCACGCTGAATAGACTGTACTCCGTCCTCTATCCTGATCTCTGCAAACTCCGAAAGGGGATGATCCTCCGTGATGCTGTTGCCGTTTTCATCAGTTACCTGTTTTTCAAAATTATAATCAAGAATGTTTTCCCTTGTAAGCGGGTCACGGATATCCTTTACCACAATTTCCATCTCTACGCCGTCCACTGTCACTGTGGCAGCGGTGGCGGACTCTGCCATACTACCGCTGATCTCCGCAAATATCTGTGCCGCAGTCAGCCCCTGCTTCATGGCTGCATCCCTGTTTAGGATCAGGTGAATGACCTGGTCCGGCTCCTCCTGTCCGTTGGAGATATTTGTAAAGCCCTCTATAGTGCCTGCTATATCCATAATATCTTCTGTGATGTCTTTCAGTGTATTCAGATCGGACCCGTATACGTTGATGGAAAGTCCGGATCCCATCATAGTACTCATTTCTGACATACCTGTGGAGACAGACACCCGACAGCCGATGTCCTCCGTCCTTGACAGGATGTCTGCGCAGATTCGTTTCACCTCATCCTCGCCGGCATCCTTATTCTCCGTGATAACCATAAAGGAGTATGATGTAAAGTCACTTGAACCGCTGCCTGCCGTAGATGCCACCAGAGACATTGCCCCGCCCGACATTGCACCCACACTCTCTACTCCATCCACCGACAAGATTGCATCCAGCACCTGATCTGCCATTTTATAACAGGTGTTTTTCTCTGTATCCTCCGGCATCTGCACGGAAATCTCAATCTGATTTGATGTCATCTCCGGTATCATGACGATACCCATTCGAACCACCGCCCAGATGCTGAACACTAAGAAAGCAATGGCGACGGCAAGAGGCACAATCTTCACCTTCAGGCAAAATTCAAGTATCCTTCCGTAGGCATCCTGAACCTTATCAAACCAGGGATGCTTCTTCTCAACGGAATTTTTCAAAAGTGTGGAACCGGTTGCCGGAACCACTGTCATAGCTATCAGCAGGGACGCGCACAGGGTGTAGATGATGGTCAGACTGATGGGCATCATCAGCTCCCTCACCGTGCCTGTGGTAAATATCATGGGTGCAAATACGCTCACTGTGGTCAGCGTGGAAGCAATGATCGCACCTGCTACCTGTTTTGTTCCCTGTACAGATGCCCGGGCCGCCGCTACACCCTTGCTACGCAGTCGGTAAATATTCTCTATGACAACAATGGAATTGTCCACCAGCATACCGATACCCAGAGCCAGACCGGACAATGACATCATGTTCAGGGATATATCCGAAAAATACATCAGTACCAGCGCCGTCAGCACGGACAGTGGAATGCTGACCGCCACCACCAGCGTAGGCTTCACATCCTTTAAGAACAAAGCCAGAATAATGACTGCCAGAATAGCTCCCACGATCATGCTCTGCAGCACGCCGTTGATGATCATGGTAATATAGTCGCCCTGATCCACAAGCGTCATGACGGACAGAGCAGGATACTCCTCCGTCAGCTGCGCAATAGCAGCATCCACGTTTCTGCTGACTTCATTAGTCCCTGCAGTGGAGCCCTTGAACACTGACAGAATAATACCGTTGTTGCCGTCCAGTCTGGCATAGTTTGCATCCGCGTTGTCAATAACAGTGATATCCGCCACATCATTGAGTCGGACATCCCCTATGTCATCCATATAGACCAGCACTACTTCCGACAGTTCCTCCACACTCTCAAAGTTGGTTCCGATCTTCAGCAGCCAGGAATTATCTTCAATATCATCAATGTAACCTGCGGGCATGGCAAAATTCTGGGCATAGATCAGCTGTGCCAGGGTGTTGATATTCAGCAGCCTGTCCGCATTTGCCGAGCGGAGCGCCTCCTCCTTCTGAATTTCAAATTTCTCAAGCGCGTCATAGTATTCCTTCCAGCCGTCTTCAATCTGCTTTTCAGCATCCGCCAGAGAATCTCTGCCGGAATCAAGCTGCTCCTGAGCCGCATTCAGCTGCGACTCCAACATGCCCATCTGGTATTCTCCCATGGAAATCTGGTTACCGGCCTCCGCAAACCCTATCGCAGCTTCCAGTTCACCCTTTTCCACTTCCACAAGCCCGGCATTTACCTGGGCCAGGCCCTGATCTATTTTTTGCAGGTTCTCATTGACCGTCTTTGCATACTCTATGCTGTCCAGACCACCGGTGAGCGCATTCAGCATTTCAAGCAAAGTAGGAGTCACACCTGCAACCGTCCTCAGGTTCCCCAGAACAGCTAAATAGTTGCTGAGACTCGGATCCGTCCAGTTCGCAGCCTCCAGATCTGCAATCGCCCTGGTAACCGCCGCAGTCCCCTGGCCCTCACTGTTCTTCAACAGCTTGATGACATCACTGTTCATATAGTCTGCTTTCAGCTTTTCAACTTTTGCTTTTGTGTCAGCATCCGGCGTCATGTCATTGCCTGAGACGGTGCCGGTTGCATAGGCACCCATCAGCTTCTCATACTCTTCAGGCGCAGTGGCCACAATGTCCGCTCCCGACTGCATTCGTGTCAGGGCGGCGCCAATCTGCTGAACCATGGCAAGATTCGTACTCAGACTTGTCTTCATAGATTCCAGATTTGTCTTTGCCGTCAACAGGTCGCGCTTTGTCTCTGCCAGCTTCTGAACCGCAGCGTCCTTCTGAGCTTCAAGTTCCTTTTTGCCTTCCTCCAGTTCCTTCTTGCCCTCCGCAAGCTCCTTTTTCCCGCTGTTCAGTTCCTTCTGGCCGCTTGCCATCTCCTGTTTACCGTCTTCGATTGCCTTCTCGGCATCCTCCAGCTGCTTTGCCGCCTCCTCCATCTGCTCATAAGCCTCCGCAAAGGCCTCATCCGCTTTGGCAAGAATTTTGTTGTTCAGTTCTTCAACCTTATCCTCGTTCAACTCCACTATGATGGAATTTTCCACCAAACCGATGGACGAAATACTGGTGACTCCCTCCTGCCGCTCCAGATACGGAATAACAGTATCTTCCACAAAGCGGGATGTCTCCTGAACATCCATCCCTTCATAAGCCACGGCAAGATAGACTGACGCCATCATATCCATGCTGATCTCCATGATGATCGGCGTCCCGCATTCATCCGGCAGAGCTGACTCCACAGAGTCCAGCGAACTGGACACCTTTACCATCGCTGAGTCCATGTTGGTTCCGTCCACAAACTCCAGCTGCACAATGCCATAATTTTCATATGACATACTATATACGTTCTTAACCCCCGAAACGGAACCCAGGGCTCTCTCCATGGGCACACAAACGGCAGATTCCACCTTCTCCGGGCTTGCTCCCGGATATGTAGTAATTACTATCATATACGGCAGATTCATCTCAGGCAGCAAATCTGTGGTCATGCTGCTCAGACTGACCACACCCAATATTATGATGACAATTACCATGACGAGCACGGTAAACGGTTTCTTCACACTGAATTTCGACATGCTTAAACTCCTGTCCCCGGCACAGCCGCTCTTTCCCTGTCCATTATATGCCGCCCTTTAATTCAAGGTCAATATCTGAAATGTGTGATTTTTCTAAAAAAAGTATAAAAAAAGAACCGCTTACAACATTTTCCTTATCTTAGCTTTCAACCGCTGCAGCGCGTTGTCCGTGGCCTTTTCATCCCTGCCCAGCACTTTTGCCACCTGCCCGTAGCTCATGCCTGTGAGATACAGATCCAGAACCTGGTGTTCAAAATCGCTCAGTTCCTCTTCTATAGCTTTCTGCAGATAAGCCACACGCTCCTTGTCCAGAAACAGTTCTTCCGGCGAAAGCTCTGCCTTGTCCGCAAGCAGTTCCTTCAGTTTCATTTCCTCCCTCTCATCACCGTCAGCGGCCGTCTTACCGCTGTCCAGAGAGACATACGTGTTCAGAGGCAGGTGCTTCTGCCGTTTGGATGCCTGCACTGCCGTATACATCTGCCTGCTGATGCACAGTTCCGCAAAGGTGTAAAAGCTGGCATCACGCCCCATATCATAATCCCGGACTGCCTTGAACAGCCCTATCATGCCCTCCTGAATCAAATCCTCATTATCCGCCCCCAAAATGAACATGGACTTTGCCTTGCTCCGTACCAGATTTTTGTATTTATCAAAGATATAGTCCATGATGGACTCCTCTCCCCTGCGGAGTCTGTCAATCAGTTCATCATCAGTATACTGTTCATAGTCGGAATATTTTTCTGCCATTTTTCCCCTTATCCCTGAATCCTTTGACGCACAATCTCATAAGCCAGCACTCCCGCCGCAACGGATGCATTCAGAGAATCAATGTCTCCTTTCATGGGAATGGATGCCACCATATCACACTTTTCCTTCACCAATCTTCCCACGCCCTCGCCTTCGCTGCCGATGACAAGACCGATAGATCCCTTCAGATCAAGCTGGTACATGGCTGTGCCATCCATGTCCGCGCATACAAACCACAGGCCCTCTTTCTTTAGCTCTTCAATGGTCTTCGCCAGATTTGTCACCCGGGCAACAGGAGTATAGTTCAATGCTCCCGCGGAGGTTCTTGCCACCGTGGCCGTCAGTCCCACCGCACGGTTTTTGGGGATAATGACTCCGTGTGCACCCGCCAGGTTAGCGGTGCGGATGATGGCTCCCAGATTGTGCGGATCCTCTATATTATCCAGCAAAAACACAAAGGGCGCTTCCCCCTTTTCCCTGGCGGCCCTAAGGATATCCTCCACCTCGGCGTACTCGTAAGCAGCCGCAGCGGCAATCACACCCTGGTGTTTTCCGGTTTCCGACATCTGGTCCAGCCGTTCCCTTGTCACATATTTCACCGGACAGTCCTGCTTTTTCGCCTCCCGCTTAATCGTCATAATGGGGCCATCCTGACAGCCATCCAAAATGTAAAGCCTGTCTATAGTCCTGCCGGAACGGAACGCCTCGATAACAGCATTACGCCCCTCTATTGTAAATTCTTGGTATGACATATGTTCCTCCTAACCTCGGCTTTATGGGTGTCAACGCCTGCTTTCCGCTGCTTTCGCGCTGACCGGCTGGTTCCTCAACGTAAAATCGCATGGCGAAGTATTCCTTCCGGAATGACTTGTCTCCCGCTTATAGCTCAAGCCCGGCGGCTGCGAGGCCGCTCTTCACCAGTTCCAGAGCACGTTCTGTGTTGTCAGTCAGATAAAGATAACCCAGCACAGCTTCAAAGCCCGTGGCTTTCAGATAGTCTTCCATGGAGGCGTTTTTTGCCTTGGTGTGCGGCTTGGCGTTCCGTCCCCTGCGGTAAACAGCCTCCTCCTCCTCGGTGAGCATGTTCTGCAGAGCTGAAGCAATTTTCGCCTGAGCCTCCGCACTGACATATTGCACGGCAATACGATGCAGGTCCCTGACCGGCCTGTTTCCCCGTTCCACCACAACCGTGCGGATGATCAGGTCATAGAGAGCATCTCCCATATAGGCCAGCGCCAGAGGAGAATATGCTTTCGGATCCTGCCTTTTTCCGGGAAAGGTCTCTCTGATTCGCTGCAGGATGCTGCCCTGAATCGTTTCCTGTCCTACGCTCTCTTCTGCTTTACTTTGCTGCCATTGGATTTCCGGCTGTCGGTTCTCACCTTTGGTTTCCTGCCCTACGCTCTCTTCCATTTTACTCCCTCGCGGGTATCTTCAATAATAATACCCTTCTCAAGCAGTTCCGCGCGGATGGCATCCGCTTTTACGAAGTCTTTCTCCTTTTTGGCGGCCTTCCGCTCTTCGATCTTATCCAGAACATAGGCTTCCAGTTCAGCATCAATATCTGAGTCCGCTTCCTTTGCAGCCTGAGCCGTGGTCAAATCCAGAGACAACACCCTGTCAAAGCTTTCCGCCAGGGCAAACTTGGTTCCATCGGAGATGTCCGCCTTCAACATGTCATAGAGTACGGTGATTGCCATGGCGGAATTCAAGTCATCGCAGAGAGCCTCCTCAAATCTGGATCTGTACTCGTCAAATTTTATCCTGTCAATGTCTTCACCCCGCTTCAGGGCTCCGATTCTCTTTACCAGCTTATCGTATGCCGCGCTCATATTGTCCAGCACCTCATAAGAAAACTCCAGAGGCTTGCGATAATGGGACTGAAGGCAGAACAACCTGTATACCTTCGGGTTATAGCCCTTTGACTCCAGTAAAGAAACGGTCAGGAAATCACCCTTGGACTTGCTCATCTTGCCGGACTTATCAATCAGGTGATGCACATGGAACCAGTAATTGCACCATTTATGTCCCAGATAAGCCTCACTCTGCGCCACCTCGTTAGTATGGTGGGGGAAAATATTGTCTATGCCGCCGCAGTGAATGTCCATATACTCACCCAGATGCTTCATGCTGATGCAGGAACACTCGATATGCCAGCCGGGATATCCAACGCCCCAGGGACTTTCCCACT
>JAIDME010000115.1 GCA_029050705.1 Acetatifactor sp. | reverse complement strand
ATACGGAGGGGTTGAACATCCTATACGAGTATGCCGATATGTACGGTCTGACAGAAAAGTCAGGAATCGAGATTGCGGAAGCAGCACCCAAGGTGTCAACGGAGGATGCGGTCCGTTCCGCCATCGGTCAGGGTTCCCACAGCTATACTACAGTGGGAATTGCCAGATATGTGACTACCGTTGCCAACAGCGGCATCTGCTACAACCTGACATTGCTGGACAAGGTGACGGATCTGGAGGGAAATCTGATTCGGGAGCATGAGCCGGAAGTCAGGAATGTGATTGAAATGCCGCAGGAATACTGGAACGCAATCCACGCCGGTATGCGGCAGGTGGTACAGAACAAGACGTATTTTAGTGATTTGGCAGTGGAGGTCGCCGGGAAGACCGGTACGGCAGAGCAGGTAAGCTCCAGGCCGAATCACGCGTTATTCGTGTGCTATGCGCCTTATGAACAGCCGGAAATCGCTATAGCCACCAGGATTCCTTTTGGATATTCTTCCGACTATGCCGCCCATACGACCAAAGATATTATCAAGTATTACTATGGACTGGCTGAAGAAGATGAATTGATTACCGGTGAGGCTGTCGCATCGGATGAAGGTATATCTAATGAACTTTAATGTGCGGCATAAGCAAGGGAGTGATGAACGGATGAAGGATTTGGTTTTGATTAAGAGTTTCCCAAACGGAATAGCGTTACATCTGGATAAAGATGCACCCTTTGAAGAACTGCTGGAGGAAATTTCCTATAAATTTTCCGAAGCACGGGCCTTTTTCGGAAATGCGTCCATGGCGCTTGCCATCGAAGACCGGCAGGTGTCGGGAGCAGAGGAGATCATGATCCTGGATGCCATCAGAAATAACAGCGGTCTGACCATTATCTGTATTGTGGGTAAGGACGATGCCACAAACAAGAAGTTTATCAAGGCTCTGGCCCACACGGAGAAAAAGCTTTCAAAGGGAGATGATGGGCAGTTCTTCAAGGGAAGCCTGAAGAATAAAGAGATTTTGGAGACGGAGAACAGCATTATCATATTGGGAGATGTCTATCCCGGAAGTGCGATCATCAGCGCAAAAAACATTATCATTCTGGGAGGATTGTATGGGGAGGCATATGCCGGCGGAAACGGACAGCCGGATGCTTTCATAGCAGCGCTTGAAATGGAGCCGGAAAAAATTAAAATCGGCGATTTCAAATACAGAACACCTGCGAAGCAGTCGAAGTGGGGCATACGCCCGAAAGTACAGCCGAAAATTGCATATGTTAAGAACGATAAGATAGCGTTTGAGATGCTTACCAAAGATTTGCTGGGAGGATTTTAGACATATCCGGCAGAATGACGACAAAATAATATGGAGGAACAGTATATGGAAAATCAGTTTTCCCAGGAGCAGAAGAGCTCCGAAGTCATTGTCGTCACTTCAGGTAAAGGCGGTGTGGGAAAGACCACCACATCAGCAAACGTAGGAACAGGTCTGGCAAAATCAGGGAAAAAGGTTTGTCTTATCGACACAGATATCGGTCTTCGAAATCTGGATGTGGTTATGGGACTGGAGAATCGCATTGTCTACAATCTTGTGGATGTAGTTGAAGGAAACTGCCGCGTTAAGCAGGCATTAATCCGGGACAAGCGTCATCCGGGGCTGTATCTCATGCCCTCCGCACAGACCAGGGATAAGTCCGCCGTGACTCCCGGGCAGATGGTCAAGGTAATCGAGCATTTGAAGGAGCAGTTTGATTACATTATACTGGACTGCCCTGCAGGGATTGAACAGGGCTTTCAGAATGCCATTGCAGGAGCTGACAGGGCGCTTGTGGTGACGACGCCGGAGGTGTCGGCCATTCGGGATGCTGACAGAATTATCGGGTTGCTTGAGGCTAACGGTTTCAAACAGATGGATCTGATCATCAACCGGCTGCGCATGGATATGGTGAGACGGGGCGATATGATGTCGGCTCAGGATGTTGTGGATATTCTTGCGGTTCCTCTCATCGGGATCATACCGGATGATGAGAATGTGGTCATTTCCACGAATCAGGGAGAGCCTCTGGTGGGCGGCGCGAGCCCTGCGGGACAGGCATATGCGAATGTAGTGCAGCGTGTAGAGGGAAAGGAAGTGCCCTTTCTCAATTTTGAAAAAGGTATTTCTTTCTGGACCAGGGTGACCGGCATCTTTCACAAAATATAGGGAGGAGCATGATGAGGAATTTTTTTCACAGAAAAAGCTCCCGCCAGATTGCCAAGGACAGGCTGAAAATTCTGTTGATTTCCGACAGGGTGAACTGCTCCCCGGAGATGATGGAGCTGATTAAGACGGATATTGCCAAGGTAATATCCAAATACATGAAGATAGATGCAGAAAATATGGAAATTCAGATAAATACAAAAGGAAACAAGGCGGAAAGGGCGGCAAAGCCCAGTCTTTACGCAAGCATTCCCATTGTTGACATGCAAAAGATTCATGGGGATTAGAGGTAGGTATGTTTACAAGATTCAGATTGCGGGATTATGATTTCAAATTGGTGCTTATGGTGCTGGCACTGGCAATTATAGGCATCATGGCAATCGGAAGCGCTGAGCCATCACTCCAGACCAGGCAGCTGGCGGGAGTGGTGGCTGGTGCTGTACTGATGATCATTATCTCCTTTTTTAACTACACATGGATAATAAAGCTGAACTGGCTCATGTATGTACTGAACCTGGCGCTGCTTCTGTCGGTTACGCTGGTAGGAGATGAAGGACATCTCGGCGCACAGCGATGGCTTGAGATAGGAGGACTTCGCTTTCAGCCGTCAGAAACTGCGAAAATTTTGTTGATTTTATTCTTTGCACAGTTTATTATGAAGTATAGGGAGAAACTGAACACTGTCAGAATTATCGGCAGCTGCATTCTGCTTGTGGCTGTACCCTGGTATCTGGTTTTTGACCAGCCGGATTTTTCTACCAGCATTGTCCTCATTGTTATTTTCTGCGTGATCATGTTTGCGGGCGGAATCAGCTGGAAGGTAGTGGCCGGTGTGCTGGTAGTCGCGATACCTGCGGTGGCGCTTTTGATTTCTCTGGCGATGCAGCCGGACAGTGAAATATTGAAGGGTTTTCAGCAGAACCGTATCATGGCTTTTTTCAAACCTGAGGAGTTTAAAGATGCGGAAGCGTACCAGCAATTAAACTCCGTAACAGCGATTGCTTCAGGGCAGCTTGACGGAAAGGGATATAAAAATAATGAAATCACCTCTGTAAAAAATGGTAACTTTATCTCGGAGGCACAGACGGACTTTATTTTTGCTGTAATCGGTGAAGAGTTCGGTTTCAAGGGCAGTGTTGTCGTCATTGTGCTGATATTCGGAATTGCACTGGAATGTATCTCGGTGGCGAGGCGGGCGAAGGACCTTGCGGGGGCGATTATTGCCGCCGGTATGGGGGGATTGGTTGCCTTTCAGGGTTTTTTAAACATTGGTGTGGCCACGTTTATCCTCCCGAATACAGGTTTGACGCTTCCTTTTGTCAGCTATGGACTGACATCGCTGATGAGTTTATTTATGGGTATGGGATTTGTTTTGAACATAAGGCTTCAGGCTAAAAGACAAAATAGGGGGGACTAGTTATGAATATTGCACTGATTGCACATGATTCAAAGAAAAAGCTGATGCAGAATTTCTGCATTGCGTACAGGGGTATCTTAAGCAAAAATGATTTGTATGCCACAGGGACTACGGGCCGCCTGATTGAGGAAGTAACGAATCTGAATATACATAAATTTCTGGCGGGACACCTTGGCGGCGAACAGCAGATAGGAGCACAGATTGAGCACAATCAAATGGATTTGGTGATTTTTCTGCGGGATCCGCTGACACCAAAGGTTCATGAGCCGGATGTGAACAATGTCTTAAGACTATGCGACATGCACAATATTCCGCTGGCGACGAATCTGGCCAGTGCGGAACTGTTGATCAAATCCCTTGACAGAGGAGATTTAGAGTGGCGTGAAATGTACAAGTAGAAGATATATGGCAGTGATTTTCTGCCTGCTGGCGCTCATGTCCTGTGTTCTTTCAGGCTGTGGTAATCTGGCTTATGACATGGCTTACAGCGCCGATTCAAATATCAGCAGCTTTAATGTCATTTCCGGACAGGATACTGGGACGGCGACACCTTTTTCGTCAAATCTCTGTGTAGTGAAAGATGATGTGTCGGAGGGAACAGACGCGGATTTATCCAAGGCAACGGCGGCACTCCTTGTTTCACTGGATGACAATAGAGCTATTTATGCCAAAAATGTTCACAATACGTTAAATCCGGCAAGCCTGACGAAGGTGATGACGGCGCTTGTGGTGTTGAAATACGGCCGCCTGGATCAGAAGCTTACCGCTACCAAGTCGGTGAATATAACAGAGGCAGGGGCTGTGCTGTGCGGTCTGAAGGCCGGGGATACCATGACCATGGATCAGGCACTGCGCATTCTGCTGATTTATTCCGCAAATGATGCTGCCATGTTGATTGCAGAAAGCATAGGGGGCACCGTGGATCATTTTGTTGAGATGATGAATGAGGAGGCTGCCCGTCTCGGAGCAACCAATACTCATTTTGCCAATCCTCACGGTCTGACTGATCCCAATCATTATACCACGGCCTACGACCTGTACCTGATCTTTAATGAGGCCATCAAATATGAGACCTTCAATGAGATCATTCATATGACCGGCTATCAGACAGTTTATTATGACAAGGACGGCAAGGAGAAGGAATTTGACAAATCCACTTCAAATCAGTTTCTCAAGGTAGGATCCGATTACAGCGCTCCGGCAAGCGTCACCGTCATAGGCGGAAAGACCGGAACCACCAAAGCGGCAGGGCACTGCCTCATATTATTAGCCAGGGATGTAAACGGATCGCCCTACATAGCTGTCACCATGGGAGTCCCATCAACGCAGGAGTTATATATGACTATGACAGATTTGCTTGAGGAGATTCAGAAATAGGGTTGTTTTTTAAGGGCGTATCCCTTATAATTAGAGTATCATACTACGACAGGAGGGTTTCCAATGGTTCAATTAATTGTAGGCAATAAGGGGAAGGGCAAGACAAAACAGTTATTGGATAAAGTGAATAATGAAATAAAGGAGATTTCCGGCAATATTGTATACCTTGACAAGAGCACGAAACATATGTACGAGTTGAACAACAAAGTGCGTCTTATCGATGTATCCCAGTATATGATTGAGAATGACAGTGAATTCATTGGATTTGTCTGCGGAGTCATTTCTCAGGACCACGATCTGCAGCAGATGTATTTTGACAGTTTTCTGAAGATTGCATGTCTGGATGGCCAGGACATTACAGCAGCCGTTGAAAAGTTGGAAGCCTTAAGCAAAAAGTTTGGTGTTGATTTTATTTTAAGTATTTCCATGGATGAGTCAGAACTCCCTGCAGGCATGAAGGAAAAAATTCTGATTTCCCTGTAAGCGGGTTGCACAATTTGAAAAAGCGAGACAAATGTTTCGAAAGTAAAGTAATGAAAGCCTCGGTAATTCCGGGGCTTTTGTATAGAGGCGGGTAAAAGGTTGGCGAAAGAAAATAAGATTAAAAAATATAGGAAGCCGTTAAATCTGAATATAGGCATGATCATATTCGGTGTCATCTTTATTTATGTCATCGTCTGTGTCATCATGTATTTTCAAACCAGCCATATCGTGCGCTATGAGGTGCAGGAAGGCTCGCTTGCCGTTGATAATGTATACAGGGGCGTAATCATCAGGGATGAAACCGTAATGTACAATCAGGCGGCCGGTTATGTAAATTATTATGCCCGTGAAGGTGAACGGCTGGCCAAGAATTCTCTGGTGTACATTGTTGACGAAACAGGACGGCTGAGCGAGACGTTTGAGGCGGCAAATCTGGAGTATAATTCGCTGAGTAACAAAGATCTTGCAGAGTTCCGCAGCGAGATTGTCAATTTTGTCCACAGCTATGACAGCACATATTATGACAGTGTTTATGACTTTAAATATGCTCTTAAGAATACGGTGCTCAAGCTTGCAAATGCCAATATGCTGGAAAATATCGGCGACCTGAACAGTGCGGCCGGTGCAGGGATCATCAATTATGCCTACACGCCGATCACAGGCATTGTCTCTTACTGGGTGGACGGATACGAGGACTTAAAAGCTCAGAATGTGACAGCGGAAACTTTTGATACCAGGGGCAGCAATTATGAAAAAAAGCAGATGCTCAGCAATTCACTGATGGCTGTGAATGACCCTGTATACAAGCTTTGCACAAGCGAAAACTGGTCTCTGGTGATCCCGGTGGACGCGGCGAGAGGAGCCAGGCTTTTGCAGGAAGAATATGTGAAAGTGCGCTTTCTCAAGAACCAATATGAGTCCTGGGGACAGGTGTCCATGCTTACCAATGCTGACGGTAATACCTATTTAAAGCTGGATTTTAACAACTCCATGATCACTTTTATCAATGACAGGTTTCTGGACATTGAGCTGATCGTAGAGGATGAGACCGGACTAAAAATACCGCTGTCCTCCATTGTGCAAAAGGATTTCTTCCTGATTCCGGAGGATTTCCTGATTTCCAGCGGAAACAACGGAGAGGGCAGTATTATGCGGCAGTGCTATCTGGAGGATGGGACAATTTCCAGCGAGCGGCTGGATATAGAGGTTTACAACTATTCAAGCGAGACACAAGAATATTATCTGGACAGTTCCATTTTAAATGCAGGCGATATTTTGTACAAGCTGGACGGGCAGGAGACCTATATCGTGAGCAAGAGAGCAACTCTGATCGGGGTTTACAACATGAACAAAGGATATGCGGACTTTAAGCAGATCAATATTCTGTACCAGAATGACGAGTATGCCATTGTAAAATCCAATACGAAATATGGGCTGAATGTGTACGATTATATTGTGCTGGATGCGGCGTCAGTCACCGATGACCAGTTTATTCAGTATATCCAGCCATAGTTCAGCCGGTCCGTGAAAATCGGAAAAAACGTGCTTGCACGAGTTTTTTCCGATTGATACGGACTGAGGG
>JAIDME010000114.1 GCA_029050705.1 Acetatifactor sp. | reverse complement strand
ATCCCGGCTTCCCCATCGATGACCACATAGTCGAAATTCTCCGACAATATACTGATCACTTCCTTGAGATAAGAATTGATCTTGCAGTAACAGCCTGCGGATTCGGGGCGGCCAATGGCGATGAAACTGAAACCATCCGTCTCCACAAGAGCGTCAAAAATGCGGTATCTGGCCTCACCCAGCAGTTCGATAGCGCTTTTGGTGTCTCCGTCCTCCGCCGCCGAAACCACCGCTTTACGTATGTCGTCCACCGTGGTCTGTACCTCAATTCCCAGTGCGGTGGACAGCCCCACCGCCGGATCCGCGTCAATGGCAAGGATTTTCTTGTCCGGGTGGGTCTCCACCAACAGACGGACTATCGTGGCCGCAATGGATGTCTTTCCCACACCACCCTTTCCCGCCACTGCTATGATTTTTGCTTTTTCCTGTTCCATGACCCCTTTTTCCTCTCCCGCTAAACTTTCTCTCCGGACTTTCTTTCCGACTTTTCTCTCCGGCTTATCACCGATGCTTCGACAGCGTCTTCCATTTTCGAACAGAGTCTCAACCTCCGGCACCTGCTTATTCAATCCAGTCTTTTACCTGCCTCACGATCCAGTCCGCCAGCGCTTCGATTCCCTCTCCCGTCTTCGCGGAGATATAAAGTATCTCTATGTTCGGATTGCGGCGTTTTGCGTACTCCGCTACCTTCTCCCTGTCAAAATCAAAATAGGGCAGCACATCCATCTTGTTTACAACCAGTAAATCGCATTTCTCGTACATCAGAGGATATTTGAGTGGTTTGTCATCCCCCTCCGGCACAGAGAGGATCGTCATGTTTTTCACCGCGCCGGTATCGAATTCCGCCGGGCATACCAGATTTCCCACATTTTCCAGCACGATCAGTTCCGCGTCCTCCAGACCGAACTCGTACAATCCCTGCCTGGTCATATCCGCATCCAGGTGACACATACCACCAGTATGGATCTGAATGGACTTTATGCCTGCTGCCAGCATCTTCTCCGCATCCACCGCAGAGTCGATATCAGCCTCCATCACGCCCATCTTGATCCGCCCCTCCAGCGCACGGGCCAGCGCCAGCAGAGTAGTTGTTTTTCCGGACCCCGGAGAAGACATCAGATTCAGGAGAAAAACTTTCTTTTCCTTCAACTCCTCCCGCAGCCTTGCGGCATCCTTATCGTTATTCTCAAAAATACTTCTCTTTACTTCAATCACCCGTACATCGCTGTCCATATCTTTAACCTCCATCCATATATCTATTTTCTTATATATTTACTTTCTTGTAAATTGACAGATTTGACAAAAATCTGTCGACCACCTGTTACTTTCGCCCTTGCAGCAGGGCATGTATTGCTTTTTTCCCTGCTGTCATATATAATTTATTGTAACTGTTCAGAGCCAACCTCGAAAACACTACGTGTTTCCTCGGTGTTTGGCTCTCGCCAAATCAATTCTTTCAAAAATGTGCATTTGAATACAAGCATCCAAATTTGAATGCTTTGCATTCAAATGCACATTTCAGACGAATTTGCTTGGCTCTGAACAGTTACAATTTATTGCAGGAGGAAATGCCATGCTGGTTGACAATACATTAATTTACGTCCAGAAATACAGGATAGAAATCGGGCGTCCCGAAAGCAGTCTGTATTATGACTTCGACTATGACGAGCGCTCATATTCCATCAACATGGAATTCCAGCACTTTCACCAGTTTTATGAAATCTGTGTCTTTCTGGACGAAAGTGCAGGCCACTTAATCGACGGTGTCTGGTATGACATGCGGTGCTGTGACATTGTGGCGCTGCGGCCCTCCCTGCTGCACAAGACTGTTTATCCGGAAGGAGCGCCAAACAAGCGTCTGATCATTCAGTTTTCCATACCTCCTATGGTTTCCGCTCTTGAAGGCTATATGAAATACATTTACAGCATTTTTGAGGAACCCGTTCCCATCTACCGTTTTGAAGAGCCTTATAAAAAAGCGGTGTTGGAAAAACTGAATGACATTTACTATCTTTCACAGAGTTCAAACGAACTGAAGGAACTGTTTATCCACAACAAATTCCTTGAATTTTTAAGTCTGATCTACCTGTACAGAGATAAAAATGTCTATTCCAACCATGCTGACTTTGACAATATCACCAACAAGGTCTACAACATTACCGCATACATACACGGCCACTTTACAGAAAATATTTCACTGGATTCCATCTCGCGGGAGTTTTTTATCAGCAGTTGCTATCTGTCTCATCAGTTTAAGCGGATTACCGGTTTTACGCTGACGGATTATGTGCAGCTGACCCGGGTGCGAAACGCTCAGACCCTGCTTCTGTCCACGGATAACTCCATCGCTGACATTGCCTTTCAGTGCGGGTTTTCCAGCTTTTCCCAATTCAACAGGGCTTTCAACAAATTTATGCACCAGGCTCCTTCCGCATTCCGAAAGAGCACAAAAATAGCTACTGTCCAGTCTCTGGTTTCACAGTAGCATACGTCAGAAAGGTACGGTTATACATAATGAGCTTACTTACACTGTTTATCACTGCTGTGGGATTGTCCATGGATGCCTTTGCCGTTTCCGTCTGCAAGGGCCTCGCCATGAAAAAGCTTTCCTGGAAAAAGGCACTCATCATTGGTCTCTGGTTCGGAGGCTTTCAGGCGCTGATGCCCACAATCGGCTTTGTTTTGGGCACACGTTTTGAGCGTTACGTCACAGCTATCGATCACTGGATTGCCTTTGTACTGCTGGCACTTATCGGCATCAGCATGATAAAAGAGGCGCTGTCCAAAGAAGAGGAAAAGGCAAACGACTCCGTGGATGTGAAGACCATGTTCCTGCTCGCCGTAGCCACAAGCATCGACGCCCTTGCCGTCGGCATCACCTACGCATTCCTGCAGGTCAGCATCGTCCCTGCCGTATCCTTCATCGGCGTCATCACTTTTTTCCTGTCCGTTATCGGTGTGAAAATCGGGAATGTATTCGGTCTGAAATACAAGGCCAGGGCAGAGATTTTCGGCGGTGTCATCCTTATCCTCATGGGACTGAAAATACTGCTGGAGCACCTTGGAGTGCTGAATTGACTAAATCAGTCATCCTTTCGTTATTCCGGAAGAATGCCCAGCGAACTTGTTCGCTGGGCATTCTTCTGTGTGAAGTTGCTCTGCTTTGCAGCGCGTGAAATCACTTAGCCAAGTCCTTTTAAGCTTAGTGATTTCCTTCACACTAACCGCCGCAGCTCCGTGTAAGCCAGCAGCAGCGGACCTACGCCCTTGGCATCGTTTTCTACTATCGGCTCCGACATATAATATTCAAAGCTGCCGTCTCTCCGAGGGTTGTCCTCCGGTCCGAGTCCCGCTACCAGGCAGATTCCCCCCAGATTCAGGGAGCCATCCGTCTCCTTCAGATACCTGTCGCAGATACCGTTGAACACTCTGATGCCTTCCTCGCGATAGCTTTCAGGCAGAAATCCCAGGCGCACTCCTTTCAACAGCGAGTAAGCCATGATGGCACTTCCGCTGGTCTCCAGATAATTCGGCTCTCTGCCCGCAAGCGCCGGAAGCTGATACCACATGCCGCTCTCATCCTGGAACTTCAGCATATCCTCTATCAGCTGTACAAAAACCTTCTTCAGATTCTCATATTCCACTCTGTATTCTTCCCCCGGCTCACACTTTGCAAGGGTGTCAAGCAGCGCCATGGAATACCACCCCAGCGCCCGCAGCCAGAAATTCCGGGATAATCCCGTCTCCTTGTCACACCAGAATACCTTTTTGGAGGCGTCATAGCCATGATAATAGAGCCCGGTCTTCTCATCCCGCATATGTTTTACCACATTGGCAAACTGTCCGAATATATCTCCGTAATTCTTTTTATTGTTAAACTTCGTCTCATACTCCATGTAAAAGGGTTGTCCCATATACATGCCGTCCAGCCATACCTGGTTGGGGTATATCTTTTTGTGCCAGAAATTCCCCTCCGCCGTCCTGGGCTGATTCTTTACCTGGCTGTAAATCAGTTCAATGGCTCTGCGGTACTTTTCCTTCCCGTTCAGTTCATACAGAGCAAACAGCGTCTTCCCTGCATTTACATTATCAATGTTATAATCCTCAGGGTCATAGCCGGTGATAGATCCGTCTTCGCTCACGCGATGGTCGATGAAAGCGTCGGCAAACTCATAATATTTCTTTTCTCCGGTGGCGTGGTAGGTCTCCAGCAGGGCAAGGATCATACAGCCGTCAATATAATTCCAGCCGCCTGCCTTTCCGGCCAGCGCCTTCTCAATATTCCACACCGGAACATCCAGGGTACTCTTCTCAATCAATTCATCGATATATCTCTCAAAAATGGGCATCTGCATGGGCGCTTATTCCTCCGTAACCATATACTGGCCGCCATCCGTTCTCTTTTCGGCTTAAAATCATTTTACCCTGTTTCCGCCCTCCCGTCAACCGTCCTTTCTATCACTTCTCAGTAAATGGTTACGGTAAGTTACTTTTCACACCCATGTCAGTTTTAACTTACCGCTCTGCTTCCTTCGTGTAGTACTGCGCCTGGGCATTCCACAGCTCATAATATTTTCCGCCTGTGTCAGCCAAAAGCTCTGCGTGAGTGCCCACCTGTACGATGGTGCCTCTGTCGAAGACGGCTATTTTGTCACAGAATCGGCAGGAAGAGAGACGATGACTGATATAAATTGCCGTCTTGTCCCCCACGATCTCATCGAATTTAGCGTATATCTCCGCCTCCGCTATGGGATCCAGGGCCGCCGTTGGCTCATCCAGAATAATAAACGGAGCATCCCTGTAGAGTGCCCGTGCAAGGGCTACCTTCTGAGCCTCACCCCCGGACAGGTTCACACCGTCCTCATCAAAGTCCTTGTAGAGCGGTGTTTCCAGACCTTTCGGCATCTGCCCGTAGCGCTCCCCGAAGCCGGCTTCCTCCAGAAGCCGCTCCGCCTTCACCGAGTCCCAGACAGCGGCGGAAGACACATTGTTGCCCAGGGGCAGGGACAGGAGGGTGTAGTCCTGGAATACCACCGAGAACAGGTTCAGGTACTGCCGATAGTCATACTTGCGGATATTAAAGTCATTCATGTAAATCTCGCCCTCCGACGGATCATACAGACGGCAGAGAAGCTTTATAAACGTTGTTTTCCCGCTTCCGTTCTCGCCAACCACCGCCAGCCGCTCCCCCACCTTCAGTTTCAGGCTGATATTTTTTAAGCATAAGTTTTCCTGTCCCGCATAGCGGAAGCTCACATCCCTAAATGAAATATCAAACCTTTTGTCGCTTCGCTTTTCCACTGCCAGGCTTCCCTGATACATATCATTTTTGATGTCAAAATAGTCCAGATAAATCCGGAGAAAGGGCTCATTGGCACGGACCTCGCCAAAAAACTGGAACAGATTGCCGATATTTTCCGTCAGCCACCCCAGACAGCCCACATACTTGATGACGCTTCCCACCGGAAACACCCCAAGGGTGCAATAATAGCAGATAATGAGATAGGAACACAGTCCTGACAGCCGGCTGAGAAGAGTACCGAGCATGCCGCGGATAATAAGCCCGTTGCACACCCTCGAAAACACTTCATAGTGTCTGCGGACTGCCATGTCATGGATCCGGCTGATCAGTGTCTGCTGCCGGTAAATGCGGTTATCCATGCCCTCCGCTTCATAATAACCCTGGGACAAGCGGTTCTCCTCCAGCATCTCATTGCCTAATTCCATATTTGCTTCCGCTGCTTTCCTGCTGTTCAAGGAATTGAAAATAACTTTTAATACCAGGCAGACTGCCAGAGCGGCAAACAGCAGATACACCGCCGGGCGGAAAGGCGCCCTTGCCGCCAGTACAAACATTTCCCCCAGAAACACCAGCGCAAACAGCACATTCACAAGAGACTGTACAAATGTCTTAATGTCGTCTGCCATGTGCATTACTCCGTAACCGTTAATTTGAGCATTTTCTATGATCTTCCGCCTGTGCTGGCGGATGTCCGGGTTTTCCAGCTTGTCATAGTCCAATGACAGAGTCTTGCGGTTCAGGGCCGCCGCCTCATTATCCTTCAATATCTTCTCCTGAGCATCGGCCGCCCTCTTCAGAACAGCTCCCCCGATACGCACGAAGAAATTGCCGAAAAGCGTAATTGCCGCCAGCAGATAAATTTCCCCGGCTCCTCTCTTTTCGTACATGGCGGACACAATCTCGGAGGACATCCACAGATTGAAATAGGGTGAAATCTTTTCAAACAGGATTTCCAGAAAGCATATGGGAAAATACTTCGGGTTGTTGGCGCTGTACATCCGAAACGCCCTTTTTGTCACGCTCTCAGCCATTGTTCCTCTCCTCCTCATAATATTTGCTCTGTACTCCGAACATTTCGGCGTATCTGCCTTTCTGTTCCATCAGCTCCTGGTGGGTTCCGCTTTCCCGGATCACACCCTCTTCCAGAAGCACAATCCTGTCGCAAAAACGGGTGGAGGCAAAACGATGCGAAATGTAAACGGAGGTTTTCCCCCCGGTCAGAGAGCGGTATTCCAGATACAGTCTGTTCTCCGCTATGGGGTCCAGGGCCGCCGTGGGCTCATCCAGAATGAGGATTGCTCCTTCCTTGTAGATGGCACGGGCCAGAACCAGCTTCTGCATCTCCCCTCCCGAAAGGTCAACGCCGTCGTCATAAATACCTTTCATCAGGTGGGTGTCCATGCCCTTTGGCAGCCCCTCTATTTTCTCCCAGATGCCGGCCTTCCGCATGGCTGCCGCTGCGTCTTCCCTGGCCGTGGAGCGTTCCGGATCGAAGCTTGCCACAAACTCAAACACCGTAAAGGCAACAGCGTGAACTGTCTGGAATACGGCGGAAATCATAGAGTAGTATTCCTCTATGTTGTACTCCCCGATATTTCTGCCGCCCACCAGAATTTCTCCCCGGGATGGCGTATACAGACCGCAGAGAAGCTTCACCAGAGTGGTTTTCCCGGCCCCGTTCAGCCCCACCAGGGCAAGACTTTCCCCCGGCTCCAGCGTCAATGTGATACCTTTCAGTGTGTAATCCTCCGCCCCGTCATATTTGTACCACACATCCCGCAGTTCAATTTTCACGGGAGCAGCGGGAAGGCTGCTGCCGTGTCCATGATTCAGCCTGCAGGGATAGCTGAAAAAGTCACGGTAATAGGCCACTTTGTCAGCTCGGGTGCTGAGCCCTGCCACATCCCCGATGATTCCCTGCATAAATCCGGCAACGCTCCCCGCAATGCCGAAATAAAAGACAAACTCACCCACCGTCAGCCCGCCTCCCAGCAGGAGTCCGATCAAAACCAGGTACGCGGTGCCGTTCTGCAGGACGGTCATCACTCCGGCAAGGACGGATGCCCAAAGTCCCCGCAGACTGCATTTCTTGTCCCAGGCAAGCAGATATGCCTGATAGTCCCGCATCATCTTTTCTATCCAGTCCTCCAGCCCATAGAGCTTAATGTCCTTAGCCGCCTGAAAATTATCGGAGAGCCCCGCCAGGTAATCCTGCTTCCTCTCCTCCTTCTCCCATTTTTTCTTGTTTTTCTCATAGTAAACCGGCTGCCATCTGGTAGTAAAATAGGACAACAGTGACGCTGCCGCCGTCACCCCCAGGATAACGGGATTCAGCGTCATCAGCAGAGAGGCGTATACTCCGATGCCCAGAAGGTGTGTCAACGTCTCCTCCATATCCTTTCGCACAAACTCCATGGCACACTGCCCGTAATTTGCATCTCTGTGAGCATAGCCGAAGATTTCCTTATAGTCCTGCCGCTCCGTATTTTCATAATCTGTCCGGTAGGATACCTCCTCTATTATTTTCCCCTGGTAAACCAATGTGGGATAATAGACCCGCGCAAAGCATCGCACGTTCAGAAAATTGTACAGGATATCCAGTGCTGCCGCCAGAAACAGGAACAGCGCCGTCAGGATCGCCAGTTCTCCAAATGCCTTTCCCTCCCCGATCCGGTCGATCAGCACTTTGGAAAAAAGGGAATCCACCAGCGGTTGAATCACCGCCACCGGAACTACCGCAAAGGTAAGGAGCACCAGTCTCCTGTCCAGTCTCCACAGTTTTCCCATGGCCCATGCCAGACTGCTTACTTTGGAATATTTTTTCTGAACGCCTTTCATATAAAAACACCATGTCCTTTCCTGTTTAAGAGTACGATGACAACGTAGCATTTGTGGTCTTAGACAATCCAAATGTAAAGATTATTTATGAACAGTTCCGAAGGACATTGTAACACAGGAAAGCATAAAAAGAAAAATCTGATGTTAAATGTTTAAAATTTGATGTGAACTGCAAAAAAATAGCATCCCCAAACCCTGAGAAAGTTTAGATGCTATTTCTTTTTGCACTATAATTTACTGAGGACAAATCGGAATCTCATCCGATTGCCTTTCTGACTAAATTATACACCCGGGTGGCTGAGAAATCAACCACCCTTTCTACTTATTTTTCTGCGGGAAAAAATCTCTATACCGAAGCAAATGCAAAAACCGGCAAAGCAATTAAAACGGCAATACCTGACACTCTTATCAATATATCAGGCAATTCAATTCCGCACTCTCTTCTTAAACTCATAAATCCTGGCAGCATATTTGCTGGTAATAATCGCACCCATGATAACCATGACAAAAGGAATTCCCAATGTTGCCCCTACTGCAAATCCGTAAAAGAATGTTCGTTCATCCGGCTCACAAAGCAATAAGATAAAGAAAAATATAAAAGATACAACTCCGGCTATGAACAAGTAATGAAGCTTTTTTGTCATTCTCCGTTTTTCTTCATTGCTGTAGTCTGCTGCTTTTAATACAGTTTCTTCCAATTCTTTATTCATTTTCTCGCTTTTCCTTTCTCCGTCAAGCAGCTCTCGCAGATCAACGTCATAATAATCCGCCATTCCGATAAGAATATCCAGATCGGGCATATTATTACCTGTCTCCCAACGGGAAACTGTCCTGCGCGAAACGCAGAATCGTTCAGCCAGCTGCTCTTGTGTAATATCCTTTTCATTCCGAAGTTCTTTGAGAAATGTACCAATTTTTTGTTGGTTCATTGCTGTATTTCCTCCTTCCGTTGACATCTTACAATTGGATACATCGAAAAAACAGGACATAAAGCGAGCAATGCCCTGTTTCTCTGCATGAGACATATCATGTCTCATAAATTTATATGCTATTTTGCTGCCTGAGGCAGCAGGACCTCCGTGGAAAATGCTTCGTCCTCGGATGCCCTTGTCACATACCCGCCGTATTTTTTTACGATGGCGTCAATACGGGAAATACCAAGACCATGCCCGCTCCCTTTGGTAGTCTTAAAACTCTGCTTTTTCCTGCCGCCCGCCGTATTCGTCAGGGCAAGGTACAGGTAATTTCCTTTCATCTCCATGTAAAGCCGTATCAGCCGTTTCTCCGCAGGAAGCTCCATACAGGCCTCCATGGCATTGTCCATCAGATTGCCGATAACAATGCACAAGTCCAGTTCGGACATGGACAGGGCCACAGGAATATTGGTGTCGGTCCTGACCGTTATCTCCCTCTCCGCAGCAAGAGAAAGCTTGCTGTTTAAGATGGCATCCGCCATGCGGTTCCCTGTCTTGACAACCGTCTCCACGTTAGTCAGATCCTCATCCAGCATGTCCAGATAGCTGACGATTGATGCCAGCTCCCCGTTTGCCGCATGCACCTTCATTGTCTGGATGTGGTGTCTGTAATCATGCCTCCAGCCCCGCATTTTCGTATACATGTTTTCCACTTCGGCATAGTACCTCTGAAGTATCTCATTCTCAAAGGAAGCCACTCTTTTTTTTACCAGTCTGTCAAAAAGCATTCTTTCCCACTCCCTACAGGTATTTTACCAGTGCGGCATGAACCCCGTCATACATTCCCCTGCTGATAGGGACAGTGTCTCCGTTCGACATGGTAATCTCTGTTCTTGTAATCTTTACAATGTCCTTCAGTCCCACCACAAAAGAGCGGTGAACCTTAAAAAAAGTTTCGTCCAGCTGTTCCGTAAATCTGGCAAGAGAACACCGGGTTCTATAACTTCCCCGCAAGGTGTGGACTGCCACATATACGTTTTCCGCCTCCACATATAATATATCCGCCAGCGGAATCTTTACCTCCGCCTCAGATGTGGAAACCAGGACAGAACGCTGATGGCTGCTTAAATTTTCAACCGCCTTGTCCAGGACGGGAAAAAGCTTTTCCGGCCCCACCGGCTTTATCAGATAGTGCAGCGCAGAAACATCAAAGCCTTCGCTGAAATACTCATAAAAACCGGTGATAAAAACAATCTGCACCGCCTTGTTGTCTCTGCGGACCTCCTTTGCCAGAGCAGTCCCGCTCATGCCGGGCATCTCCACATCCAGAAGCAGAATGTCAAAGTCCTTCTTCTCCCCATATTCGAAGAGAAAGGACTTCGCCTCCGGATACTGCCTCACCTCGGCCAGGCAGTGATTTTTCCCGGCCCAGGCTCCCACAATTCCCGCCAGATATTCTCTTTGTTCTGCGTCGTCATCGCAAATTGCAACCCTATACTTCATATTCCTCCGGGCAGCCCCTTTCGCCATCCCGCCTTCGGTGGCACACAGGCCTTCCTAAGCCGTTTCCATCTTATAAAAATTCAGCGCGGCAATCACCATGAATGCCAAAGTAAACAAAATCAAAAACATATCCATAATACAATAGGCCAGGGTCACGCCACTCATCATGTAACCCAGCACTGCCCCCAGTATCGCCGCCATGATGACCATACTCTGGATAAACATTTGAAACAGCTGCTTTCCTACTGTTCCCAGGATTCCTCCCACCGCAATCTCAGCCACCGCCAGGGCGTACAGCTTATTGGAGGCCAACACCGCGCAGGCTGCCACACAGAGCATCGCCGTCACAGGCGACATTCCCATGACAATCGCTCCCGGCACCGTGATCAGCACTCCGTTTATCAGGCATTGAATCAGCTGAATCCCCGTGGCATTCAGCAGCTTTGCAAAGGCGGAATCCGGAATCAGATAGGTGTAGGGAGATTTCAGCTCCTTGGCCCATTTTCCGTTCAGTGTGGTAAAAATAAAAGTAAGGTATGCCGATACCGCCGGAATTATATAGGGTTCAAAAACGCCAAAGCCGCCCTCTCTGACATACAGCCACGGGATTACAATTCCGGCGCCCAGGGAAAACAAAGTGCTGACATCAAAGATAAAAAACTTACTCTTCTTGTACTCAAGCAGCTGCCTGTAAAAAAGTGCTCTGGCCCCCGTCCCCTTCCAATTAACGCTGGCATGGCCGAACTTCTTTTTCTTACCAATCCGCATTCTGGCACCGCCCTGCCTCTGGTTCTCCAGCACTTCCTCATAATCTTCCGCGAACTTGGCTGCATCCTCATAAAAGGCTCCTGTACATTTCATTCGTGCCGCCCCGAACACCACTGCTGCCAGCAGGCAGAAATAGAGAAGGGTTCCCACGACACTCACGGTGCTCACCCCGCCGAACAGCAGGTGGATCACCGAAATGTACCAGCCTACGATCGGCACCATTTTTACGGCATCGCTGTTCAGGAAATTACCCAGCGTTGCTGTGCTCAGTCCCTGAGTCAGATAATAGTAAACTCCGATGATCACCAGCACTCCGATCAGTCCGTAAGCCGCCCTGACAATCCATTTCCGCTGATCTTCATCAAGGCGCTCCGAGCCATAAAGCAGAAGCATGATACAGCCCTCCGTCACATTCTCCACCACCAGCGAAAAGAATACATACAACACCAGTCTCCATGCCGGCACCCGAAATATAATGACACCGCAGGCTGCGGCAAACAGATTGAGCAGCACCTGCATGAACAGAGTCCTTATGTGCGCGTAGAGCAAAACTCTCTTGGGACTGACCGGCGAAGGAAACAGAAAGTGTACGTCGCTGTTCCTGTACACCAGCCCTTTACGCTTTGCATAAGCTGCCAGATTTGCCGGAACAATCCAAAGAGCCAGAAATGTCAGCACCAGCACCATGCCATCGGGAGAGTTGATTCCGAATTGCTCCGCCATAACTCTCAGAGAAAAAGGCACAGCAGAAAGATAAATCAAAAAAAACACAATATAAAAATAGGTAACCGGCTTGTGCAGGGACTTTTTAATCCAATTTGTCATAGTCCGCCGGTAAAGATATCCGACTGCTCCCATAATCTACCTCCCGTCCTCCGTGCTATCCGCATTTCCCGAATGATCCGGAATGATTTCCTGAGAGTGTTCTCCTCTCTCGTTCTTCTCCGCCTGACCCGTCACTTTAAAGAACAGCTCCTCCAGATCCTCATTGGCAAGGTCTTCCTTCACATATGTTCCCAGGATATGCCCCTTATCCATCACAAAAGTCACATCCCACAGTTCCTTTACCATCTCCAGCATATGAGTGCTGATGAGAACTGTACAGCCGCTGTCCCGAAGTTCCAGTATAACCGTCTTCAGTTCCTTGATAGCCGCCGGATCAAGACCTACCATCGGCTCATCCAGCAGAATGACCCTGGGCTTGATGATCAGCGCACAGCAGATGCTGACCTTCTGCATCATTCCTTTGGATAGCTCATTTCCAAGCTTATCCTGCTTGTCATCCAGCTCAAACTTTTCAAGCAGCTGTCCGATTTCCTCCTCCGACACCTCTGTGCCGTAAGCTCTGGTGATAAACTCAATATGTTCCCGCACGGTCAGCGCTTCGTACATATTGGGAATCTCCGGCACATAGGCAAAGCATTTTTTTGCCTCCGTCTCCCTGGAGTCTATCCCCTGGATACGAATGCTCCCCTTATACCGCAAAAGCCCCGCAATACTCTTGATAACCGTGGATTTTCCCGCGCCGTTGGGCCCCAGCAGAATTCCCACGCGCCCGTCCGGCACCGTAAAGCCTACATCATCCACCGCCAGCGTCTTTCCGTATTTCTTTGACAAATTTGCAACCTCTAACATATTTTTCTCCTCTCCCGTTTCCTGTCATACCGCATCACGGCATCTCACAATCCCGAAGCCAACTTGTTAGCTTACGAAGAATGCCCGCGTTTTGGGCATATTTCCTTCACACTATATTGCCGATATCCACCCTATACCCATAGCCCAGCAGATAAGCCAGATGATCAGCAGATGCGCAGGGTAAAAAATGTAGAAGAAATATTTCATCTTCAGACCCCTCTCCCCGTTGTAATAGGCAATGGGAAGCATTGCAAAAAACGCCGTTATCTCACTGAGACTCGCTATCGTCAGCGTGATGCAGCCCCCTGCCATGGACCCCACTTTATTTTTCCGCAGGGCATACATCACCGCAATCGTCAGCACTCCCATGCCGGAATAGTCCGTCTTCAACAGATTCGCAGCCGCCATGGCCAAGACCAGAACCACCATGTCGCCGCACATCCTCCAGGCTTTGTCAACGCCCTTTTTTTGTCTGTAAATCCCCCAAACTGCCAGCATTACAGCTAAACATACTATGAAAATGCCTCCAAGCAGCGGCAGATTCCGTTCGTACAATCTCACACCCTTGCCGAAAAAGCCCGCCAGAAAATTTATAACACCTGTGACAATGTTGTAGCCTCTCCTCGCTACATATAACGGCAGAAGCAAAATGCCCCCTATGGTCAGCAGCACCTGCAGCCACTTTGCCGGATCGAGCTTTGCGATGGCGTCGAAGGCCCATAAAGCCAAAAGACCGATCAGCAGCGTAAAATATACATTCTGATACCCGGGATTCCACACCCTGCCGCTGAACGCCAGATCAAAAGGCATCTCTGAGATCAAAGCAAACAGCCCCATCCGGAAGGCATACTTTTTCACGTTTCTTGTCCTCTGAAATCCCTCCACCAGAAGGAAGCAGAAAATGGGAAAGCCCAGCCGTCCGATGAGCCTCATAAGCTGTGTAACAATATACAGCAATCCGTTGACCTTCATCCACTCAATAAGTCTCTGCTCATTCCCCATTGCATAAAAAAAACCTCTGGATATTAATATTCTGGTCAAAAGAGCTGCCGCCACATGATCGATCAGCATTGTCACCACCGCAATGATCTTGATGGTACTACCTGTAATCCCTTTCTTTTTCTGTGCCTGCGCAGGCGGCCGATATGCCGATGCGTTCAATTGTGCATTGTCCATTTTTCATTCCTGCCTTTCCTGACTGAATTCTTGTATTAATCAATTCTGTATTATTCATTTAATACAATAGTGCATATCAGGCATTTTGTCAATCTGTTTCTGCGCACTTTAGAGACAAATATTGTGCTGAACTGCTGCCTGCACCGAAACAGGCCCGGGGATGAGTATACCCCCGGGCCTGTTTCTCTTTCGCAATGCGGCGTCTGTGCACTTTATCAGCCAACCTTATAACCGTTTCCCCACACCACCTTCAGGTATCTTGGTTCTCTGGGGTTAGCTTCGATTTTCTCACGGATGTGGCGGATATGCACCGCAATCGTGTTTTCCGCTCCTATGGCCTGCATGTTCCAGATGCTCTCATAAATCTGGCTGTTGGAGAAGACACGCCCCCTCTGCTGCACCAGCAGTCTTAAAATCTTATATTCTATGGGGGTCAGTCTTACGCTCCTGCCCTCTACCGTAACCTTGCGCTGTATATCGTCAATCACCAGACCGTCCACCTTGTAGATGCGGTCGATATTGACACACATATTGATCAGCTGGACATATCTGCGTATCTGGGATTTAACCCTGGCCAAAAGCTCCAGAGGATTGCAGTCCGCAACCACATAGTCATCTGCCCCTGCCTCCAGCGCCATGATCTTCGCCGTCTCCTGGGACTGCCTGGAAACCACGATCAGGGGAATGCTGCTGGCCTGCCGCAGTCCTGCGATCAGCTCGATTCCCTTATCCCATCCTTTGCAGCCAAGCTCCACATCCACCAGCATCAGCAGAATCTCTTTATCCCTCAAAAGCATTTGCAGTTCCTCTGTATCGGCCGCCGTGGCCATCTGCAGTCCCTCGCCTGCAAACAAAGGCGCCATTTTTTCCGCAATTCCCGTCTGATTGTTGTACACTAATACTTTCCTCATGATTTTCCTCCTCCGTCACGCACTCTATATGATATATGTCAGATTTGACTCGAAATTATTCCCTGTTTTAAAAAATTTTTCTCACTTGGGCACTATCCGCCCTGAACAAGGCCATTGTACTATACACTTGTATCAAAGTTGCAACAAAATAGAGAGTGTTTTCACACTCTCTACAATATAATAGACTATTTATTTGGTTAAAAGTTTCACATTTTTATTTTTTTTTCCTTTTTTTCTTTTCTTCCTGCCTTGCCTGCTTTTCCCGCTCCGCCTCCAAACGCTGCTTTGTCAGCAGCTGAGCTGCTTCCTCATTCCGCAGGCTCATCTCGTCTACTTCAAACATGTCTTCCTTGCCCAGACGCCTGAACCGATTGATTCCCGCCGTCAATATCATGACACTGTTTTTTGTGGTCTCAAATGCGCCCTCCTGATACAGGGAATAGAGCAGAAGCCCCACAGGAACCGCAACGATCATACCGATGACACCGCCAACCTTGTATCCGATAAAAAGTAAAAACAGTGTAGGAAGCGCCGGTACACCCATGGAATCCCCCACAATCTTAGGCTGGATCAGCTGTCTCGCCAGCTGTCCGCCGCCCCAGATGATCAGAAGCCATATTGCCATCTTGTAATCCGCGGTCAATATCTGAATAACAGCCCAGGGAATCAGTACCGTCCCTGTTCCCAGAAAAGGAAGAAAATCCAAAAAAGCAATCCCCAGCGCGATCAGTGCAAAATAGTTGACCCTCAGTAATCCAAGACCTATGAGCAGGAGCAGATACATCCAGATCTCAATCTTCAGCTGAGCTTTAAAGTATCCACCCACAGAGTGTACCAGGCTGCTTTGAATCGTCCGGTAGCGCATCTGTATGGAGGCAGGCGTATGCGTTCTGAACCATTCGTTGATCTGCCCCCGCTCTGCCACAAAAAGGTAAGCGGATAAAAGCGCCATGATCATCCCTATAAAAAAGGAGGGAAGCTGTTTTGCAAAATTGCCTGCGGCAGCTATGGTGGGCGAACCGATTTTCCCGACAAAATCTCCCAGAACAATTTCAATCTGTTCCACAAGGTCTTCTACCTTCAGGCGTGGTTCCCCCGGCAGCTTCTCCAGAAGCGCACTCAACGTCTGTCCCATATTTTCCAGGTCTTTTTCCATGCCGGCCCACATATCCGGCAGAGCTTCCAGCAATCCGACAACCTGCTCTGCCAGCTGTGCTATAATAAAATAAAGCAGCAGTACCACCAGCCCGATTATCACGATAATAACAAAAGCACTGCCCGCCTTCCGCTTAATCTTGACCTTCTCTTCAAAGAAACGCACCAAAGGACTGGCGATCAGCGCTATCACCCAGCCTATCACGAAAGGCAGAAAAAAGATCAACACTCTGGGTAATAGCATAACGACTGCAAAAAACAATGCAACAGCTATTGCAAGGTTTACCAGTGCTTTACTGTACTTTCTCATGATTCCCCTCCCGGAAGCTGTTCTATGATGCCGTCCAGGGTTTCATAGATTTCCTCCCTGCCCTGTTTCGTCTCCGCGGAAAAGGGGATTAAAACGGTTCCCTTCTTCGCTTCCAGTGTATTCAGAATCAACTGCCGCTGCTTCTGGATCTGGCTCTTTTTAATCTTATCCAGCTTTGTAGCAATCAGGATAGGCTGATAGCCGTTTGCACATATCCAATCGTACATTATCCTGTCATTCTCCGACGGAGCATGACGGATATCGATCAGCAGAAAAACTGCTCTCAGCTGCTTCGATTTTTTCAGATAACGCTCCACCATCTTGCCCCACTGTGCCTTTACACTCTCGCTTACCCGGGCAAATCCATATCCCGGCAAATCCACAAAATACAGGGCATCGTTGACATTATAATAGTTGATCGTCTGAGTCTTTCCCGGCTGCGAGCTTGTTCTGGCCAGGGACTTGCGGTTCATCAGCGCATTGATCAGCGATGACTTGCCCACATTACTTTTCCCTGCGAAGGCAACCTCAGGGTAAATATTGTCCGGCAGCTTACTTGTGATACCGCATACAGTCTCCAGACTCACCGTTTTGATGACCATATCAGGGTTATCCTTTCGCACACTAAATGGCTTTCTCCAGCCGTTTTCTGTCTTCACCCCTGTGAATCACAACAGGCTCGCTCTCGTTTTCCACCACCGGCTTTGTGATAATGCATTCTTCTATGGAATCATCTGATGGAATGGTATACATAGTGTCCATCAGCACGCTCTCCATAATGGAGCGAAGTCCTCTGGCCCCCGTCTTACGCTCGAAGGCTTTCTCCGCTATTGCCGTCACGGCATCCTCCTCAAAGGTAAGCTCCACCTCATCCATATCAAACAGCTTCTTATACTGCTTGATCAAGGCATTCTTCGGCTCCTTGAGAATGCGCACCAGCGCCTCCTTATCCAGACCGCTCAGAGTGACACAGATAGGCACACGGCCTACAAATTCGGGAATCAACCCAAATTTCACCAAATCCTGAGGCGTCACCTCCTGCAGTAAGGCTCCCAGATCTTTTGTGGTCTTCTGGGTTACTTCGGTGTTAAAACCGATCGCCTTACGGTCCAGTCTTGCCTCCACAATCTTCTCCAGACCGTCGAAAGCTCCTCCGCAGATAAACAGAATATTCGAGGTATCAATTGAGATCAGTTCCTGGTGGGGATGCTTTCTGCCTCCCTGAGGCGGCACGTTCGCCACTGTGCCCTCCACGATTTTCAGCAAAGCCTGCTGAACGCCCTCACCGGACACATCTCTGGTGATGGATACATTCTCGCCCTTCTTGGTAATCTTGTCTATCTCATCAATATAGATAATACCGTACTGTGCCCGCTCCACATCATAGTCAGCCGCCTGAATCAGCTTCAGCAGAATGTTCTCCACATCCTCGCCCACATAGCCTGCTTCCGTCAGTGTGGTGGCATCCGCGATTGCAAAAGGTACGTTGATGATCTTTGCAAGGGTCTGTGCCAGATAGGTCTTTCCCGAACCCGTAGGGCCTACCATAATAATATTACTCTTCTGAAG
>JAIDME010000113.1 GCA_029050705.1 Acetatifactor sp. | reverse complement strand
GTAAGGAACAAGAAAAGAACTTTAGGACAAGCCTTGTGGGCTATGACATGACGAGCGGAAAATTCTGCGGCGGATAAAGGCAGAGACAGCAGCTCATTTTTCTTTCCGCCGGTAAAAACTTAAGCGAGCGGCCCCACCCTTTTACGAGATATGTAAAGAGGATGGTGAGCTGGATTGATCGCCCTTCGGCTGCAATTGCTGTAATCCAGATGGATATACGATTGAAAAAAGTGGGAAACCATGGTATGATAATTTGTGAAAAGAAAGGCGGCATGATGAATTCAGGGAATAGAGCGGATGTAAAGCGAAAAGAAATATTAAAGGCAATAGAAACATTATCCCTTTTGGATGACAACCTTATGACATTAGTGTTTGACAGGAACATAGAGGCCACGGAGCTGCTGTTGAATGTGATCCTGCAGCGGGATGACTTAAAAGTGCTGGAAGTGGTGGCTCAGAGGGAGTATAAAAATTTGTTGCCAGATGCGCGCTCCCTTACCATAGATATTTATGCGGTAGATAAGGAAGAAAAGGTTTATGACATTGAGGTTCAGCGGGCATCGGCAGGGGCAGATGTTCGCAGGGCGAGGTTCCACAGCAGCATGATTGACACGAAAATGCTGAAAGCGGGGCGGGAGTTCAAAGAAATCCATGATTCTTATGTGATATTCATAACAGCAAGCGATGTTTTGGGAGCAGGATGTCCTTTGTACCATGTCAAACGGATGATTGAGGAGACAGGCACATATTTTGGCGATGGTTCCCATATCATATATGTGAATGGCAGCTACAAGGATGACAATGATCCAGTCGGAAGGCTGATGCATGACTTTAGATGTTTGAGTTCTGCCGATATGTTCTATCCGGTATTGGCAAGACAGGTGAAATATTTCAAGGAAACGGAAGGAGGTCGGGAAATTATGTGTCAGGCATTTGAGGATTTGGCGGAGAAGAGGGTTACGGAGGAGAAAAAAGCCTTTGCTCGTCGTCTGATCGCAAGAGGAAAACAGACACTTGAGGAAATTGCGGAAGATACAGATTTGCCAATTGAAGAAGTGAGGGAACTGGCAGGATTGCAATTGGCATAGAGATGATGCCATAGGAGAAAATGTATTTTGTACCATGGTAATCGAATCATAAAGAGAAAAGGTATTTAATCAAAAAAGCAACCTAACTTTGGCTGGTGCGGTTGCTTTTTTGATTGTCTTTATTTCTACAGAGCGGCGAAGCAGGGAGCCAGCTTCAAAGAACGCCTGCGCATTGACATAGACAATGCGCTGTCAGGCTGCAGGGACTTTGAGGAATTCTTGGCCCGTATGAGGGCGGAGGGGTATGAGGTCAGGCGGCGCGGGAAGTCCCTGGAGTTTAAGGCACAGGGGCAGGAAAGATACAGGCGCTCTTACCGGCTGGGAGAAGATTATTCGGAAGAAGCACTGCAGGGAAGGATTGCGGGAACCTGGAAAGCGCAGCGGGATGACGGACCGAAGAAATCCACAGGGAACTGTGAGAAGGCAGCGAAAAAGAAGCAGACGGATCATGGCAGGCGTGTCAATCTTCTGGTAGATATCCAGGCAAAGATACAGGCGGGAAAAGGCAAGGGATACGAGCACACAGCGAACTTTGTTCGCTGGGCAAAGGTTTTCAACCTGAAGGAAGCCGCAAAGACCCTTAATTTTCTCACGGGGAACGGAGTGGAGGATTACGGGGAACTTGTGGCAAGGGCGGAAGCGGCGGGAAAGAAATTTGATGAACTGTCTGCCCGCATCAAGCGTCTGGAGGGACGTATGGCAGAGATCGCCCGGCTAAAAACCATATCATCAATTATTCAAAGACACGGGAGATTTACAAAGAATACAAGAGGTCGCGTAATCAGAAGGCATACCGGGCGGAACACGCGGAGGAGATTGAAAAGCACGAAGCGGCGAAGGCTGCCTTTGACGTTTTGGGAGGAAAAGCGATTCCGAAGGTGGCACAGCTTAACGAGGAATATGCAAAGCTGCTGGCGGAGAAAAAGGCGTGTTATGAGGAATACAAAAAGACCAGGCAGGATATGATCGATTATCAAACAGCCCATGCAAATGTGGATAAAATCTTAGGAGCGTCCGCCCCGGAACAGGAGGAAAAGAGGGAGCAGAGAACGGAACACTGACGATAGAAACCCATGCCGGTATCCTGCTGGTGTGGGGCTTTTTTTACGCGAGTAGCGAGGAGAGTGCCGTGTTGGCACGAGCAATCGACGAGCACCGCGATAACGAGCGAAATCCGCAGAGCGTGTTTCGCTCGTTGTCCGGAGCCGGTCGGTGGAGGAAAAAACGCAAGGGCTGTGCCCGGAGCGGGAAGCCGTGCCGCAGGGCACGTTCGCAAAAGAGCATATGCTTTGCAAGCAAAGGAGCGGTTTTTGCCGGGGCTTGGGGTGTCCCCAACAAGCAAAGTGACCGAGCCGGAGGCGAGGGAGCGGCGGTAGGAATATCCCAAAGGGATATTCCTACCGATTGCTTGCAAGTTCCATGAAAGAGGAGGAAGGGAGGGATATTTCCAGAAAATAGTTGCCTCAAGCAAGTAAGAATTGTGTATTTAAACTCGGTGTGGTAGAATAAATTGGATATTTTTGCTGGAGGAGGAATCATTGTGCAGCAGGCCGATTCCCTGGCCCGGGAAGTGCTTCTGTTATCCCGGAACACCCTTTTTGTAAACCTGCGTTTTCTGGACGCCGCTTTGAGTCAATTCATATTTACCCCCGCGCCGCTTCCCTTCGCCACCGACGGAAAGCGGCTGTATTACGATGCCCGGCACGTCCTTCTACGCTACAAGGAAGAGAAGGAACAGGCGGTCCGGGACTATCTCCACCTGGTGATGCACTGCGTCTTCCGGCACATGTACATCCACACCCTGGTGGACAGGCCGCTGTGGGATCTGGTCTGCGACATCGCGGTGGAGGAGGTCATCAACGGCCTGCTTCTCCCCTGCGCCGCCGCCAGACGCCAGGAACAGCAGGCGGCGGAGTTGGACCGGCTGCGGAAGGAAGTCAAGCCGCTCACCGCCGAAAAGCTCTACCGCTATTTTATCGAACACCCGCCCCGGAATCCGGAGGCCCTGCGGGCGCTGTTTTTGGGGGACGACCACACCCCTTGGTATCTCCCGCCCAAGGCGCGGGGCGGTGTGGGCGGGCAGGATGGCGGTTCCGATGGACAAAGCGGTCCAAGCGGCGGAGACAGTCCGGACAGCGACAGTCTGGACAGCGACAGCGGCGTTACCTCCTCCATGGAGCAGACCTGGAAGGACATTTCCGCCCGGATGCAGATGGACCTGGAGACCTTCTCCAAGCTCCAGGGCGACAAGGCCGGGGCGCTGACTCAGAACCTGCGGGAGCTGAACCGGGAGCGCTACGACTACACCGCCTTTTTGAAAAAGTTTGCCGTCCGGGGGGAGGTCATGCGGCTGGACCCGGACGAGTTCGACTATGTCTACTACACCTAC
Source organism: Acetatifactor sp. (assembly GCA_029050705.1). Classification (GTDB taxonomy): domain Bacteria; phylum Bacillota; class Clostridia; order Lachnospirales; family Lachnospiraceae; genus Acetatifactor. The sequence goes on along the minus strand of JAIDME010000113.1, from coordinate 8,060 downwards.
GGCCTGAAGCTTTACCGGAACATGCCCCTCATCGAGCCGCTGGAGTACCGGGAGGTCAAGCGCATCCGGGAGTTTGTCATCGCCATCGACACCTCCGGCTCTGTGGCCGGGGAGCTGGTACAAAAGTTTGTGCAAAAGACCTATAATGTGTTACGATCAACGGAGAGCTTCTTTTCCAAGATCAACCTGCACATCATCCAGTGCGACGCAGAAATTCAGGAGGATGTGAAAATCACCAGTCAGGAAGAATTTGACGCTTACTTAAAAATCATGACCGTCAAGGGCCTGGGCGGCACCGACTTCCGGCCCGTGTTCGCCTATGTGGACGAACTGCGGCGGAACAGGGAGTTCCAGAACCTCAAGGGCATGATCTACTTTACCGACGGCTACGGGGATTTCCCGGAGCGAAAGCCGGATTACGATGCCGCCTTCGTCTTCGTGGCGGACGAGTTCAACAACCTCGATGTGCCACCCTGGGCCATCAGGCTGGTTTTGCAAAAGGATGAAATTTAATTCAGGAGGAATTTTTTATGGAAAACAATCAGGATTTTCTCATTGAGAACGGCGTTTTGATCAAGTATAACGGCCCCGGCGGGGATGTAACCATCCCGGAGGACATCACCATGGTAGGCTGGATGTCCTTTCAGAACTGCGTAAATGTGACCGGCGTGACCATCCCGGAGGGCGTGACCGAGATTGGGCCGATGGCCTTCTCGAACTGTATAAAGATGACCCATGTGACCATCCCGGAGAGCGTCATCCAGATCGGCAAGCACGCCTTTGGCTCCTGCCGCCAGTTGGCCGATGTGACCATACCAAAGGGCGTCACCGAGATCGGATACGGCGTCTTTGACGGCTGCTCAGCTCTGACCAGTATCACCATTCCGGAAAGCGTCACACTGATTGGCGAGAATGCCTTTTCAGTCTGCAGGAAGCTGACCAGTGTGACGATCCCGGAGGGTGTCACAAAGATCAGCGACGGCGCCTTCTTCTGCTGCGAGAGTCTGGCCGATCTGGCAATCCCGGAGAGCGTCACGCAGATCGGCGAGGGCGCTTTCCACGGCTGTAAAAGCTTGACCGGCGTGACCATCCCGGAGAGCGTCACCGAGATCGGATATGGAGCCTTCGGGGACTGCACCGGCCTGACCCAGGTGGACCTCCCCCGCAGCATCCGCAAAATCGGCCTCCGCCGCAAAGGAGAAACGCTTTACAGCACTATGCCGGAAGGCCTGCTCCGGACGGAGAGCAAGCTGGACACGGGGTTTGCGCTGCAGATCCGCGACGTCTGGCTCCGGCAGCTGACCCCGGAGGATTGGGCGTGGCTGTATCTCTACCAGACAGCCGGAGCTTTCCGGGAACTGTGTGGGGATTTCATGAAAGATGCCCCGGAGGTGTACCTGTCCGCCATTCTGAAGCTTGTGTCGAAAAACAAAAAGGCCGCCCTTTATGTCCAGGCGGCGAATTTTGCGGTGGAGCACCAGAAGAAGCTTCCGCCTGAGCGCATCCGTGCGCTGTACGAGGAGACGGCGGCGAAAAAGAACCTCCGGAAAGCGGCGGACCTCCTCAGCCCCCTGCTCTCCGCCAAGAAGGAAAAAGCCACCGGTCCCTTCGCCTTCCTGGAGGAAGCCTTCTCGGAGACGCTGCTGCTGAAGCACTACAAGGAACAGAAAGGCGACCTGGAGCGGCTGGACCAGGTCCCGCTGGCGGATGGGAAACCGGCTCCGAAGCTGGCAGTGCTGGCGGCAGTAATGCCCTACGCGGACCAGTACTGCAAACCCTCCCGCGCCAACGGACACAAGAGAGCCCAGGTGCAGCTCCTGCCGGAGTCCGACCGGGCCGCTGCTCTGTTGGACCGCGAGAATCTTATGGAGCTGCTGTGGGCCAATGCGGAGGATCTGAACAGCCTCTCCTGGCTGCTGCCCTACTGCCGCTTTGCCAACGGGAAGGAGATCCAGGCATTGCTGTCCAGACGAAGGGAGTGGGGCGACTGGTACCGCTACTACAAGCGGGGCCGGAATGCCCAGGAGTTTTTGGACGAGTACGCCCTCATGCTCAGCGACACGCGGGAGGCCATGCTCTATCTAGACAAGAGCCGGACCCTGGGAGGCACGCTTCTGGATACCTATGCCCAGCTGCGCGGCACCGACGCGGAGACCCTGCGGGATACCGTGCTGGCGGAGTTCGGTCTGGACGAAAAGGGAGAAAAAGTCTACGACTTGGGCGGCAACACTGTCACGATTACTCTGGCCCGGGACCTGACCCTGAGTCTGTTCGACGCCAACGCCCAAAAGACGGTCAAATCCATCCCCAAGAAGGGGACCGACCCCGAAAAGTACGAGGCCGCCAAGGCCGACCTGTCGGAGATGCGGAAGAATGTCAAAAAAGTGGTCAAGGCCAGGGTAGATCAGCTCTTCCAGAGGTTCCTCTCCGGCGCGGCCAAGGACGGCGTGGCGTGGCAGAAATCTTATCTGGACAACCCGGTCCTGCGGCAGGTGGCCAGTCTGCTGGTATGGAGCCAGGGCGGAAAAACCTTCACCCTCCGGGACGGGGCGGCCATCGACAGCGGCGAGCGGCCCTATACCGTCAGCGATGAGCCGGTGAAGGTGGCCCACCCCATGGAGATGAAGGCGGAGGATGTGGCCGCGTGGCAGAAGTATTTCAACGACTATGGTATCAAGCAGCCTTTTGCCCAGGTGTGGGAGCCGGTCCTGCGCCGGGAGACCGTCCGGAAGGACCGCTACAGCGGCATCCAGCTCCCCGCCTACCGTTTCAAAGGGAAGGAGAAGCACGGCATCACCTTCCAGTTCGACTACAATTATGGCAGTTTGGATCTGTCCTTCCGCGAATGCGAACTGGAGCTTGACCTGGACAAGGTCGTGGGTCGGCACTCGCTGGATCTGGACGGACTGTTCACCTTGGGCATGTTCACCTTCAATACCTACTCCCGCCAGGTCAACCATATCGTGGCCCTGCTGGACCAGTGGACCATCCTTGGACGGATCATGAAGGACGACGCATCAGTGATCGCCATGCTGGGCAGCGCCACCCTGGCTCAGGTGATGCAGTATCTCACCCTGGCGATCGAAAACAATAAGACCAACGTCACCGCAGAGCTGCTCAACTATAAGAACGAGCGCTTCCCCGATGTTGACCCCCTGGCGGAGTTCACCCTGGACGATCTGTAAGGACCCTCCGCCAAATACAAGACGACAAGAGGGATTTGCCATGGAAAACAATTCCAATTTTGTAAGAAAGGGCCGCTATTATGAACATCAAACAGGCCAAAAACCAAATTCAGAACGCCATGACGGCGTATTTCACCAAGGACCCGTTCGGAAATTATGTTATCCCTATTGAGCAGCAGCGGCCCGTGTTTCTGATGGGCCCTCCGGGCATCGGCAAGACGGCCATCATGGAGCAGATCGCGGCGGATCTGGGGGTGGGTCTCGTCTCCTACTCCATGACCCACCACACCCGCCAGAGCGCCCTGGGCCTGCCCTTTATCGTCCGCAAGACCTACGGCGGGAAGGAGTACGACGTCTCCGAGTACACCATGAGCGAGATCATCGCCTCGGTCTACGACCTGATGGAGGATACCGGAGTGAAGGAGGGCATCCTGTTCCTGGACGAGATCAACTGCGTGTCCGAAACGCTGGCCCCCTCCATGCTCCAGTTTTTGCAGTACAAGATTTTCGGCCGCCACAAGGTTCCGGAGGGCTGGATCGTGGTGACGGCAGGCAACCCGCCGGAGTACAACAACTCGGTCCGGGAGTTCGACATCGTCACCTGGGACCGGCTCAAGCGGGTGGACGTGGAGCCGGACTTCGACACCTGGAAGGAGTATGCCTACAGCCGCAGCGTCCACCCCGCCGTGATGACCTACCTGGAGATCAAAAAGGCGGATTTTTACCAAGTGGAGACCACCGTGGACGGCAAGCGGTTCGTCACCGCCCGGGGCTGGTCGGACCTGTCGGACATGATGCGGCTGTATGAGCAGCACGGTCTGACCATCGACGAAAACCTGGTGGGCCAGTACCTGCAAAACCGGAAGATTGCCAAGGATTTCGCCGTCTACTACGATCTGTTCAACAAATACCGCTCCGACTACCAGGTGGACAAGATTCTGGCAGGCAAGGCGGATGAGTCTATCAAGGACCATGCCCGGAAGGCGAAATTTGACGAACGGCTGTCACTGCTGGGGCTGCTGCTGGACGCCGTGACGGAATATCTGCGCTCTGTGTGCGCGGAGGAGTCCGTCCAGACGCTGCTGATGGACGTGCTGCGAACGGTCCGCACCGAGCTGGCCAAACCGGGGGCGGAGACGGCCAAACTGCTGGAGAAGCAGATCAAAGAGCAGCGGGCGGCCCTGTCCAGCGGGCGGCGGGCGTCCTCCATGAGCCGGGAGAACCAGGCGGTGCGGGAGGCTCTCTGCGCCATCCTGGAGGATCAGCGGGCCATGATTCTGAAGGAGCGCCCCGCCAACAACCAGGCTGCCTTCGCCCTGCTGAAGGGAGACTTCGACCGTCGGCTGGCCGAGATGCGCGGGTCCGCCGGGGAGGCGGGGAAAAAACTCTCCAACCTCTTCCTCTTCTGCCGCGAGGTGTTCCCCGACGGGCAGGAGCTGCTGATCCTGGTCACCGAGCTGACCATCAACCCCCACTGCGCACGGTTCGTCGGGCGGTACGGCTGCAAGGAGTATTTCGCCTGCAACAAGGAACTGCTATTCTATGAGCGGCAGCTGGAGATCATTCAGAAAATGGAAGACGTCAACTGGGAGCTGGATTGAAGGTTGCATCTGTTTGCCGGATACGGAAAGCCGTGGGACAGCCTGGAACGGGCGGGTGCTGCGGCCGTAAAAAACAAAATCGAAAAAGGAGAATAACATTATGAGCAGTTGGAGCTATCAAGTATTATGCGATGACGACGCTATGGAGACGTTTCACGAACTCAGCGTCAGCAATGACCTTATCGGAGATATCGAAAAGAAACTTGACAATATGAGGCCGTATGCCGATTATCGGACGAGCGTTGAGGGTTTGGTCGCTGCGGCGCTGGTGTCGTATTCTCTGACCAACATCAACGCTTATAATCTGCTGGATCTCGATCTTGACGACCCCAAGGATAACGAGAAATTCGAGAAAGATTACAAGCCGTTTCTGAATGTAGTATATCATACCGATCTGTCCCCGCTTGTCAAGAAAGCGATGAGGGCGCTCAAGATGATGCCGAACACCGAGCTTGGCGGATGGTGGTATGAGGAAGAGCAGTCCCTTGAGTGGATAGAGAACATCGGCGGGATGGAGCGTGCTCTCAAGATATACGAAGCATCCAAAAAGTGCGAAAAAAGGAGAAAGGCTGCGGGGATCTACAGCTATGAAGTATTGTGCAGCAAGGACGCTGTAAAGACCTTTAAGAAGCTGGAGAAAAGCACCGATCTCGTGAACGATATCGAAAGCATACTGAACTCCGTGACCAAGACTTCCGATTATCACATATGCACTGCGGGGCTTGTCGCGGCGGCGCTGGTGGCGTTTTCCGAGACGGAGAATATCAGCTATGACAACATGCTGGATCTCGATCTTGACGACCCAGACGACAGTGCAAAGTTTGACAAGGAGTATGATGTGTTTCTGGACAGGGTCTACGATACAGACTTGTCAAAGCTGATGAAAAAAGCGTCAAAGGTGCTGCAGAAGATGTTCGACTCCAAGCTCGGCGAGCTGTGGAAGGCGTATGACGACAACTGCCATAAATGGGAGAGAAACATCGATGAGATGATAGAGGAGCTGGAAAAGCCCTTTGAGAAAAAACAGTAAAAATCCCCTCGTTTCCGTGGTGGTATAAAAAAAGTCTGTATAACCCTGCAGCTGCGTAAGATACATTGATAGGGATCACCTATTTTTCGGGGGCTTGTGTCACAGTGATACCAGCCCTCTTCTATATGTACGAGGTTCCAGTAATAGTTCGATCTGCCGCCGGCGCGTCTGACACAGAGGTTTTCAATCTCGCAGTGGGTCAGAAGCGTGGAATAGATCGCATAGAATACATAGCAGTCCCCTTTTTCTCAGGCAGGCCCGTGTGAGCCGCGGTTCAATAGTCCGTGAAATGTATGGTCTCGGAATACCGAAGATTCTGCCTGCACCACAGCCATAATTGATATGCTTTTTCCCGTTTTGTCATTTCGGGAGTCGTGACGGCTGTTATGACCTCGTCCAATTATGATAAAGAAAAGCCCTTTCCCCAATTCCTTGAGTTTCCGCAATCTGCAATTGAATAATGAGTATGTTTGTCCAAAGTACCAATCTGCCGATTTTTGAATGCATTCGAATGGCAGCATTTGTGAGTAGTGGTACTCGAAATAAGCCCCGCCGGAACTGGAGCCTGACCCCCTCTTTTGCATATGACAGTATGCCGGTGACACCTTTTGCCAGTCGGTAATAGCAGAAATGTACCTTCTCCTTTATGGGAGAAGCATAGAGATCTTAAGGGCATTTGTTTCCGGCTTCATGGACAGGTGCGCCAGGAATGCCATGTATAAAGTGATATAAAAATTAAGGGCGTTGATCGCCCTGAGCTTCCTTACCCGGAAGCCCTCAAAATGGAACACCTGCTTCTTACAGCGGAAATATTCCTCAATGCGCCATCTGGAAAAATAAAGCTTTGCTACTTTGAGGACAGCTTCTTTGGAACAGATCTTCTTATTCGTAGCCAGCATCATAGGATGTTTCGTGATCCCGTAGACCAGGACGAGATAGATGTCCTTTCGGGAAGCTGTGATCTGTACCTTCACATGGGACAGGTATGCATCATGGCTCTTGCACCTGTAATAAAGGGGCAACCTTATCTTGCCCTTGCGCTGGTTCCCGAGCTGTGTCGCAGGCACCCATTTCTCATGGAAGAAGAGCTTCCGCCTTTCCGTGAGGCGGATGACATAATCCTGTCACATGCTGTCCAACTTAAGGAACATCTTGTTATCGTCATATCCTCTGTCCATGACAAAGGTGGCTTTCCCCAGAAGGGATGCGCCGCGTTCCATTGCGGAAAATGTCACGTCATTGACGGAAGTAAAATCTTTCTCTTTTGAGGAATGGATCTTTGAGAAGATGTGACCGGATGGCTGTTCTTTGTCAGGACATAGGCGTCCGTCACAGGGTAGCCTTTTTCATAGACATTTTTGGTGTCCGTGCTCTTAGAGCCATCCCGGACAAGTCCCAGGGCTTCAAATTTTCGTCCATCCGGCTTCACGATATCGCTGTCATCGATATGCACGACAGGTTCATCTGGGACCTATTTACGGATGGTCGACAGATAGGAGTGCAAAGCTTTTGCGGGGATGCCTTTTCCCAGGCATCTGGTGAGCCGTTCCACAGAATTGACCTTTTTGGAATCCTCATGGAGCTGGCCGACAACATCTGTAAGGAGGCAGCTGCCGGAAGCGAGCATGCCGTAGGTTATATCAGCGGTAAACTTCCTGTCCGGTTTTGGCAGCTTTCCAGAAACCTTCTGCAAAAAGGTTAAGATTTCTCTTTTCATTTGGTAGGTGTTTGATGTAAAATAGGCCATAAGGAATCCTTTCTCTTTTGTTTAGTAGATTATTGTTGTGGTGACTTTGTCTTACTTTAAAATGGGATAAGATTCCTTATATTTTAGCAGATTTTTAAAAGTTATGGATGAATCAGGCTGCCGGACGGTTATCTTGTTTTATATCAGGTAAATGTGCTATGCTATAAATAATATCGGAATCAGTCCGTGAGGTAATTAAAAAGTGTTTTTTGAAGGGAGTAATGAATATTCTGTTCGTTACTCCCTTTTAACATATTAAGAGGTATCTTGCGTACTGGCTGAAATTTTGCACTTCTTGTATATGGAAGATATCGATAGCAACAGTGGTAGGTGTTAAAAAGTTTTCGACATATGAATGTATAAATATATCAACAATCCACGAATGACACAACAAAAAAGGAGTTTTTGTATGCAAATGAAGTCGAAAAACTTGAACTGGCAAGAGTACAGGAAATTTTGCCTGTATAGTCAGTTCCCATGAAAGAACAGTGAGGCTA
>JAIDME010000112.1 GCA_029050705.1 Acetatifactor sp. | reverse complement strand
CTGACTACGACCCGGGCAGCCGTTATTCGGTACCGTATACCTGGGGTGTGGTGGGGTTATTTTACAACACGGACTACATTGAGGAGAAGATCACAAGTTGGTCCGCCCTGTGGGATGACCGTTATGCCGGAAAGATATTGATGTTCGATAATCCCAGGGATTCCTTTGCGATTGCTCAGTTCATGCTGGGGCAGTCATTAAATACCACCGATGAAAATGACTGGGCGGAAGCGGCAGCTCTGTTGAAGCAGCAGAAGCCCCTGGTGCAGGCATATGTCATGGACCGGATATTTGACAAGATGGAGAGCAGTGAGGCATGGATTGCGCCTTACTATTCCGGAGACGCGGCAATTCTGGTTGAGAACAGTGACAGCATTCAATTCGTGGTGCCGGAAGAGGGAACCAATTATTTTGTGGATGCTATGTGCATTCCTGTTACTTCCAGGCACAAGGAGGAAGCGGAGGCATATATCAATTTCCTGTGCGACCCTGAGATTGCCGGTGCAAACATGAATTATGTGGGTTATTCCACGCCGGAAAGCGCCGCAAAGGAGTATATGGACGAGGAGATGGTGGAGAGCCCCGTTTATTATCCCAGTGATGAGATATTGGAGCGTACTGAAGTGTTTGTCAATCTGCCGGAGAGTACCAGCAAGCTGCTGGATAGTTTATGGGCGGAAGTGAAGATGGGCGGCCCCGGAGAATCCATTGTGCTTGTGGCGATCATTTTAGGGTTTTTGGGGGTGTATATTGCCATTCTGGTCTATAAGAGGCGGAAACGAAAGAGAGAGCTTGCATAGGGAGGAATACCAATATGGTATGATACAAAAGATCCTTTTTACAGAACATTTTATCGGAATATTGAGACGATTACTCCATTTTCCTTAGTTACTATTTCAGCTTTAAGTTCAGCTTCTTCAAATTCCGCAAGCGCCGGGCTGTCAGTTACAATTTTCGGGATAAATCCATCATCAAAACTGCCGTTGTTTTCTATAAAGCAGCGGCATTCATTTCCGTCAATATCCTTTCCCTCAAGCATATATCTTGCGGAAAGGAGCACAGGCCTGTCCTTGGAGGAATATTGAGTATCAACACCTGTGCCGATAACTTTTCCGTTAAAATATCTTCCTTTTACTTCCCCTGTAAATGAAAGCATATATACATCGTGCAGCCTTCCTTTTACGCCAATTGTGTCGGTTATATCGACATAGACATCAAAAAGTTTTATCATTTTTTACTCCATTCTGCTTATCAATATCACTGAAATGAAAAGCCTGTTATTGCTGTATTTTGTCATATTTATTTTATCACAGCAAACAGTAGTATACAATATAAGGTGTGCGGGAGATTATTTCTTTCTGCCAAAGGATAAGCCTCATATCTATTACCCCTGCGGAGAATTATGGGAAGTAAGGTGGACTGCGTTTGAGGGCAGCATATGTGATGAACTGCTGATTAGATTTGGATCGACCGAGCCGATCATTATTAAGTCTGCCCTTATCGAATTTCACAGACATTCTTACACAGATAAGGCTTGATGAAGCCAAACGGCTCCTGACCGAAAGAGATACTTCGGTATCGGAGGCGGCAAAATCGGGATTCAGAGATTCGGTATACTTCAGTACAGTATTCAGAAAGCATGAAGGAATATCGCCTGCGGGATACAAAAAGAAAATGAAATAAGGTCGGTGCAATATCGAGCTTGTTTGATTTAAACATGCATGATACAATGTTGACACAGAGCGGCAAAGAATGTATGGCATCGGATGGAACGTCGAACTGTCCGTGAAAATCAGATTGAGGAGGATGAAATCTTTATGAAGAATCTGGAAAAATACCTGACAGAAGTAAAAAAAGGGATTCCCGATATTGAACAGAAATTAAATGGCGGAGCGGATGAGGGACAGCTGAAACTGCTTGCCCAAAAGGCGGGCTGCGAGTTTCCCGCAGGGCTGCTTCAGCTTTATCGCCGCTTTGACGGGGAAGATATGGCAAATAATATCGGCTTTCTGGCAGGGCTGCAGTTTCTTCCGCTGGAAAAGGTTCTGGCTGATCTGGACTTCTTCCGCGGGGTGGAGGATGAACTGACGGCAATGGGAACAAAGGCCATCAGCGAAGCTCCCATGTGCGAACTTAACCGGATTCCCATTGCTTTTGACGGCAGCAGGGCATGGCTTGCCATGGATCTGTCCCCGGCAGAGGGCGGAACGGCAGGGCAGATCATTGCCGTGGATTATGATACAGATTGTTGCTGGCTCCTGGCGGAAAGCTTGGACGCACTGTTTGACAAGATGACAATATGGCTTCAAAAAGCTATCCTTACAATTAATAAGTCGGACTGTGGGGAACCCATCATCATAGAAAAGACAGGCCATCTGTTCAATTCGATGGAAGAGCTGACAGCGCCTGAAGCAGATGGGGAGAATCCGGAAATTACACTTCCGGAGGGATTCTGGCGGCAGCATTATAAGCAGGACAGCGTGCCCCTTGACTGCCTTGTTAAAGAGAAAAAAATGTGGATCAAGGAGCAGGATGTAGATTGTACGCCATTTGCTCATATGGAAAATCTGAAAGAACTCATATTCCATCACTGTCACCTTAGAAATGCAGGTGCCATCGCCAGGGCACCACAGCTTAAAGATTTGATCTTTGTGGAATGCAGCTTTGACGGCGAGCATCTGTCTGCCCTTGCCCAGGCGCCGAACCTGAAAGAATTGAGCCTGAATATCATGAGCGCAGAGGGCCTGACGGAGCTGAAAAGGATAAAGACATTAAAGAGTCTTCGCTTAAGAACCGTGACGGATTTCGACCTGCAGGAGCTGGCCTCGTTCACAGGGCTTCAGGAGCTTGGCATCGAAGCCATGGAATTACATGACGGGACGTTTCTTGGGAAGCTGAAAAACTTAAAAAAGCTGGATCTGAACCGCCATACCATGGATAATATGGATTTTCTCGGAAGTCTGACAAAGCTTACGGAGTTTCGTCTCGCATGCCCTGCAGTAAATGAAGGTGGGCTCTCGGAGGTGAGGACGCTGGTAAAGCTGAAAGAATTTATCTATCCGGTAAGGGATCTATCCATATATAAAGGGCATCCCGCGCTGGAAAAGATAGGTATGGCGGCTGGGGTTACTCAAGGCTTTGAAGCGTTTGAGGGCAGCAAAGTGAATGGTTTTACTATTTTTGGCAATGTGACGGATGAAGAACGCAAGGAGACAAAGCGGCAAATGGAAAGGTATGTGAAGATTTATTCTTATGGTTCTCAGGGGTCTCAGCCGATGTGAGGAAATTCGGCAGGTTTGCCGGATACCATTTTCACCATCGCAGGGATTTAAAATAAAGATTTATCAGCGTATGAATTGAGAGGAAGTATTGTGGAAAAACCATGATACTTTCTTTTTGATGATTTTTTATATTTTTTGTTTTTCATGCAATAAGCGGCAGATTATGTTGTGTATATAAGTGAAGGCCTTTACGCAGCAGGAAAGGAGGACGCAATGAAAGACCATGAAATAATTGACCTGTATTGGGAACGGAAAGAGACAGCCATATCTGTAACTGCCAAAAAGTACGGAAAATACTGTCATTCCATTTCCTACAATATTCTGCATAATCATGAAGACGCAGAGGAATGTGTCAACGATACCTGGTTAGGAGCATGGAAATCTATACCACCGCAGCATCCGGAATGTTTGGCTGCCTACCTGGGTAAGATCACGCGCAACCTCTCGCTTAATTACTTCAAACAGTACACCGCCGAAAAACGCGGTGGTGGACAGACTGAAGCTGTGCTGTCGGAGCTGGAAGACTGTATTCCGGCTGAAACGGGCGTGGAACAGGCTATTGATGAAATGATTCTGGTTAAATCCATCAATCGGTTTTTACGGGAGCAGCCGGAGCAAAAGCGCAATATCTTCATTCGCCGTTACTGGTATCTTTACCCGATACGAGATATCGCTGAATACTATGGTATGAGTGAGAGTAAAATTGCGTCATTGCTTTTTCGTATGCGGAACAAATTGAAAACACACCTTGAAAAGGAGGGTATCACGCTATGAAAAACGTAAATCTTCTTAATTTGATCGGAAAAATTGATGATGAACTCATCGCTGCTGCATTCAATGATGCAAAAGTAAAGAAAAAGAACGCCTGGTTCAAATGGGGAACTGTTGCGGCTTGCCTGTGTGTGGCCATTGCGGGGGCTGCAATTTGGAGCCACAACCTCGGATTGTTCGGCGATGCTCCTGAGAGTGGGGGCGGCATTGTTGAGGGCGGAATTGCACCGGGCGGCGTATTGCTGGAGGGAGTGGATCCTGTTGTGGCCAGCGTAGCGGTCTTTCCGGCAGGGGAGAACCTGTCAGATGTGGCCGATGCCACACTTGTTTCCATTGACGAAAAGGACGCAAAGAATATAGAGCGTTTGGGCGCTTATCTGCCGGATACACTGCCGGAGGGCTGTCGGTATGGCACTGCAGGCTATTATGAGACTATTATGAGAGATGGAACACGGTACCGCATGATACGAGTGACCTATGAGAGCGGGCAGGGAGCGGTTCCTGCTCCGGTCACGGAAAATGCACAGGCAGCATCTGAAATGACCGGAGAAACAGCATTTCTTTGGATGGTATGGGGACATCGTCCGGATACCGACCGGCCGGTTTATCAGCCTGATGAAGTGACAGTCCGGCTTCTGGAGCAGACAGGAGGGGTGTTCTATATTGACTATGACGGCGTTTATGTCGGGATAGAACGCCTGGAGATCGATACGAAAGAACTGATGAACATCATTCGCTCAATCAAGTAAGGTCATGGCTTTCAATACCGCTCTCTTTTAAAAGTGCCAACACCTGATCGCGAATCCGGGCATCAAAAAAACCATAGGCTATATCCGGCAGATCCGTACCTGCAGCATTATTTTGCTGTCGGTCTTTTCGGTAGAAGCCGATGGTATGTAAGGTAAAGTTATAGATAGTCCTGGATTTGGCCTGATGTGTTGTGGCTGTCTTTTGTTCCTCACCGCTGCTGATCCGGGCAATATCCGACAGTCGTACCAGAATGGAATAGGGAGTGCTTCCTTCCAAAAACGCATAGTGCGGGGTCAGCACAAAACGCCCCGGCGTTCCCTTGGAACCGGGACCGGTGATGGTATAGGAAATCTTATGTGCTTCGTCTGCCGCCAACATCTCCTGTGCCAACTGTTCCTTCTCGGTCTCGCTGAAAGAAAGTTCCCTGACGTTTTTCTCAATCTTTTTGGTATATCGACCGGCGCTCAGCCCCGGCAGCAGGATCAGCAGATAGATTCCGCAAACAATCACGCCCAGCATAAATCCTCCGAAAGCGCCATATAAAAGATCCTCCTGGCCTCCTCCGTTAAGGGCCGACATTCCGCCGAACAGGATAGTCATTACTACCAAGACGAAAGGCGTTGTGATAAAGAGGGACTGCCTGCGTATCTTTTTGCAATAGATATCGATCCATTCCTTTTCTGATTGAAGCCATTTATGATAAGTATCCATATGTATTTTCTCTCCTTTTTGTCATTTTCCGATAATCTTGAAAATGGAAAATTGTATCATCTATTTATATAGCACAAATAGCTTGATATGTCTACTATCAATTAAAGCTTGACGAATAAGATAACAGGGTTTACAAAGAATATTAAGCAGTAAAATCAGTGACAATGCAGGAGGGCGGCATGTGCGGCAGATATTATGTGGACGATGATACGGCAAGGGAGATAGAGAAGCTGGTCAGGCAGGTGGATGAAAAAATGCGGGGGACAGTAGCGGCCTGCAAGGTGGAGATCATGGCAAAAGACATCCATCCTGCAGAGACGGCTCCCATCCTGGCCTCTTCCGGATCCGGCCTGGAGTGCCGGTGGCAGAAATGGGGATTCCCGGGCTTCCGGAGGGGCCAGGTCATCTTTAATGCCAGGTGCGAGTCCGCCATGGAAAAGCCGATGTTTCGGGATGCCGTGCTGCATCGCAGGGCGGTCATCCCGGCGGCATGGTTCTATGAGTGGGACCGCAATAAGCAGAAGCATACCTTCTGCAGGGAGGGCAGAACGCCTCTGTTCATGGCCGGATGCTGCAGAAAGTATGAGGACGGAGACAGATTCGTGATCCTTACGACACAGGCAAATGCTTCCATGGAGCCGGTCCATGACCGTATGCCCCTGATACTGGAGCGGGAGGAGGTCATGGACTGGCTTCTGGAGGACGGTGCGGCGGAGGAACTGCTGCGAAAGCTGCCGCCCCTGTTGGAACGCAGGGCGGAGTATGAGCAGATGAACCTGTTTGACACCTGATCTTTCTCATTCAAGTTTTTTTGCCAACAAATACCTGTTGAAATACGAACGTATGTTTGCTATAATGAGTCTTGCCCAAGGAGGTGAACACACGTTTGAAAAATATCATTTTCCATATTGACGTGAATTCAGCCTTCCTGTCCTGGGAGGCTGTTTATCGTCTGTTCCACAGAGGGGGCATGCTGGACTTAAGAGAGATACCGTCAGCCGTGGGAGGGGACGTAAGCCTGCGCCACGGCATCATCCTTGCCAAGTCCATCCCGGCGAAAGATTACGGCATAAAGACCGGGGAGTCCATCCCGGAGGCAAGGCGGAAATGCCCGAACCTGGTGCTGGTGCCGCCAAATTACAACCTGTATGAACAATGCTCCGGGGCATTTATGGATATCCTGCGGGAATATTCGGATGTGGCGGAACAGTACAGTATTGATGAGTCTTTTGTAGACATGACCGCTACCTGTCATCTGTTCGGGACGCCGGAGGAGACGGCGGCACAGATGAAAGACCGTATCCGGGAAGAACTTGGGTTCACGGTGAATATCGGAGTGTCCTCCAACAAACTGCTGGCAAAGATGGCCTCGGATTTCCGGAAGCCTGACCGGGTGCATACACTGTATCCGGAAGAAATTCCGCAAAAGATGTGGCCCCTCCCTGTGTCAGAACTATTCTTTGTAGGACGGGCAACAGCTAAGAAGCTGTTTTCTATGGGAATACGCACTATAGGAGAACTTGCGGCGGCGGATCCTGCATGGCTTGGAAGCATCCTGAAAAAGCATGGGGAAGTGATATGGGGGTTTGCCAACGGGGTGGACCTGTCTCCGGTACTGGATACGCCTGTGCCCAACAAGGGGTATGGCAACAGCACAACGCTGTCCCGGGATGTGACAGACAGGGAAGAGGCGGACAAGGTACTGCTGGCGCTCTCCGAGACCGTGGCTGCCAGGCTCCGGGCAGACCATGTACAGGCGGAGGTGGTGTCAGTGGGGATCAAGTATAATGACCTGTCCTATGTTTCTCACCAGAAGGTGCTGGGGGCATCCACAGACCTGACCGTGGAAATCTGCGGGGCTGCCAGAGAACTGTTTGCGGAACTGTGGGACCACAGGCCGGTACGGCTCTTGGGGGTGCAAACCAGCCGGGTGCGGAGGGATGATTTTTCAAGGCAGGTGAGCCTTTTTGACGAAGTGGACTATGGGAAGCTGGCAGTGGTGGACAGGACCGTGGATGCCATCAGGGAGCGTTTCGGTATGGATGCAGTCATGCGGGCAGCTTTCCTGAACCAGCCCATAGACCATATGAGCGGGGGCATAAACGCAGCAAAGCTGCGTTGAGAGAAGTGGGGGGTTGATTATGACAGGGTTGCTGTCCTGTAAGGAGGGAAGAACTTATGGCGTTTGGGATAGGCACAAATTCCCTGCCGGCGGATGTGGAGATGGTCAGAGGGAAGCAGAAGGAGGTTGCCTGTGAGTGCTGGTTTACCAGCACAGGGAAGATAACGCCCCTGATGCTCAAAGTGAGGGATGAGGACGGAGAGATCCGGGTGATAAAGGAGATCACGGTGCATTCCCAGGAGATGAAGAGATATGCCGGGAGCCCGTCCCTTGAGTTTGACTGTACTTTATGGCTGGGGGAGCAGAAGATACGGGCAAGGCTCATTTATTACATGACGCAGAGCCGATGGGTCTTGAATTTCAGATGACAGTATCATGCCCCGACTGCCATAAAATACAGTTTGCGGATGACGTGCTCTGCGGATGGGATCTTCCCGCAAAAAAATGTTCCTGCGGCAGGGAACTGATAAAGGACGGACACAATCTTCCGTTTGAAACATTACGGTCCGTAATTTCACGGGCGGCCCATTATGACATTTTGGTATCACGGAATCTGTATCAGGCAACAGGGGAAATGATATCCGACTGTTTTCAGGCAAATAAGGTAGTAACTCTGACCAGAGAGAATCCCGACATCAGGAACTACATCATTCTTGACGCGGAATTTCCCGGTCTGACTGACGGGCAGGAACTCCCCTTTAAAGAGTGTTACGACAGGTTCAAACTCATTTTGCAGAGGCTGCAAAGTTGTTTGGTACACTATGTTTTGTCCGGGAGTTACGGTACTCATAAAGCGTGACTCCCGTTACTATCGTATAAGGGAATGTACAGCAGAAAGAGAGTTGAAAGAGCCGAAAACAGCGCCTTGACAGGGAAATATGCTTCATGATAGCATGAAAAAAAGCAAAGCGGAGGTAAAAATGGGAAGAAGAGCGATTATAACAGGATGCCTTTTGACAATGACAATATTTGGTCTTGCGGCCTGTACCGGCGCGGAGGGGCAGGAATCGACGCCGACGCCGGAGATTGTGCAGACAGAGCCGACGTCAGAGGAACTGAGCGCGGATATGAATGAATCGGAAGAGGCGGAGACTGCTGAGCCGGAGACGACGGAGACTGTGGATCCGGAGATAATAGTGGCGGCGGGTCCTGCAGCGAATCTTGTGGAGGATATTGTTCTTGGCTGGAATCTGGGTAATACTCTGGACAGCTGTTCAGGCGCGGAGCCTGGTAAAAATGAGGGATTGTCATCTGAGACAGCATGGGGAAATCCGCGAGCAACGCAGGAAATGATTGATTTGGTGAAAGACAACGGTATTAATGCGGTCAGAGTTCCGGTCACCTGGTATAATCATATGGACAGCGACTATGTGATCGATGAGGAATGGATGGATCGCGTACAGGAAGTGGTGGACTATGTGATAAATGACGATATGTATTGTATTATCAATGTACACCATGATACAGGAGCCAATGGCTGGCTCAGGGCAAGCGATACGAATCTTGAGGAAAACAAGGCCATGTTTGCCGCTATATGGGAACAGGTCAGCGCAAGGTTTGCAGGTTATAACGAGCATTTGCTGTTTGAAGGCTTCAATGAGATTCTGAATGATACAAACGAGTGGGTAAATCCGGACAGCCGTGCAGTTGAGATCGTGAATGAACTGAATCAGCTGTTTGTGGATACGGTGCGGGCTTCCGGCGGAAATAACGGCGAGAGAATATTGATCGTTAATACCTATTGTGCAGGCGGAAACAGTCAGGTGACAAAGGACTTTGTGCTTCCCGCTGATTCTGCGGAAAACAGTCTGGTGGTGGAAGCGCATATATATCAGCCTTATAAGTTCACAGCGGAGGAATATCCGGAGACGGTTATGTGGAACAAAGAAAGTGTGGACGGTTATCTCAAAAATATGTATGTCAGCTTTGTGCAGAAAGGAATTCCTGTTATTATCGGAGAGTTTGGGTGCGCTGACAAGGATAATGACGGGGCACGTCAGGCCTGGGCAAAATATTATGTGGAAACCTGTACAGATTACGGTATCAAATGTTTCTGGTGGGATAACGGAAGCGCATATAGACTTTTTAACCGGAGAAACCTGAAAATATCGGAGGTCAATCTTTTGGGAACGATGGTTGCGGCCGCAAAGGGAGAGGAATATGTCCCCCGGCCTGAAGAAGAGGAAGCTCCTGACGACAATATGTGTGCCGATGTGGATAAATGGACAGGCTGGGTGAATTCCGGCGCGAAAGCTACGATAACATATCTTCAGGATGGAGTGTCTATAGAAGTTACGGAGTCAGGAGATGAAGAGTGGTATATTCAGGGAACCTATGCCGGACTTGCGCTGGAGAAGGGGGTGTCTTATGAAATCTCATTTGACTATTCAGCCACAACGGATATTACCCTGCCCTTTCATTTCCAGCAGAACTATGAGCCTTATGGCGTATATGCGTCTGGCAGTGCGGATTATACCACGGAAACACAGCATTATTCTGACATGTTTACCATGACGGAGGACACGGATAAAAATGTGGCTTTGGTCTTTAATTGTGGAAAGCGTGAAGAGAATGTGCCCTATACAATGACGGTTACAAATCTGAGGATTGTCAAGATCGATGAATAGCGGTGACCCTGAAAGTATGTCATTGCTGATTGAATAAGGCGCGACTCCCTGTACGGAGCGCGCCTTTTGTCAGGTGATTATTTGCAGATCGTTCAGATACACTTTGAAGGTACTGTTATGGAATAAACGTAATAGTGGTTTCGGATGACTCCGGAGGTATTAATGTGATTATGGTGTGAAAGGTCAAAGCATCTTCGTTATAATACATCTGTATATCCCCATGATACTTTACAACTGCTTTTTGAATGCTCTTTATTCCAAATCCATGTTTTTTCTTATCTGATTTTTTTGTATCAAGGGAATGGGACCCCTTCATGAAAGGGTTGTTCCGGCAGGAGTTAATAACCGATAAAACAACATAATCGGTTGGTTTTTTCCGGACTGTATTAAGCTCGATATAGCTGCCGGGGATTCCTTCCGCTGCTTCCACTGCGTTATCCAACAGATTGCAAAACAGAGCAGTGAGATCGCTGTCTGAAATAAAGTCTGTTGTTCCGTTTCGGATATCTGCGATAAAGTCTATTTTCAGATTGCTGCACTGCCGCTTGTAGCGGGAGAGTATGGCATTCAGCATTTCATGGTCACATAATCTGGAAAATTCTTTTAAATCCGAGGATTTGAGCAGCTGATGAATGTAGGCCTTAATTTTATCGTAATCTTTCTTTTCATTTAACAAATCTATAGTCTGTAAATGCTTTTTGATGTCATGGATCAATATATTCTGATTTTCATTCTGCTGCAGGAGCATTTTATAATATTCAGCCGAGTCATATTCCTTTTGGAGCAATACCTGCATTTCGGTGAAAGCTGTGTTCTTTTGCTGGTCATACTGATTGATACCAAATGCCAGTAAATTCATACATAAGAGAAAAACAGCGCTTAATGCCATCATCCAGTTATTTGTCGGAGGAATAATGGTTGCTTCGCCCGTATACATAAAAGTGAGCATAACAAAAAGAGAAGTCAGAGGTATAAATCCAAGTAAAACAGCTGATTTGTTCTGCTGTGTAGTACTATTCTTTTGATGATTGAATATATGGGAAATAATATACATAATTAAAAAATACAATATTTTACTTAAAACAGCGAAGAGGATCTTATCATGAAATAAAGAAGAATCTGAAAGAAAGTGAGAGAAAAACAGCGAAATAATGCCATAAGGAGCTAATTCGCTCATTGCCATTATAGCTGTGATAATTGCTGAATGAAATAGGGACAATGCATACGTTAGTTCGTATTGTGTATATAAAAAAATGAAATTAATCAGTAAAAAAGAGAGAAGGTTTACGAAAAGCTGGTTGTAAATCGATAGCAGAAACGCTGTAAAATAGCATATTGTCAGGGCCGATACCTTCATCTTATTTGAGCGTTTCGGAATAAAAAGGGAGGTGCTGTACTGCCACATGATAAGTGCTTCTACAGCATAGCAAAAAAAGAGAAGAAGAGCATTTTTCATAATCATTCACCTCGCACTTTCCAAGTAAAGAAAATATGCTTTTTTAAAATCTGTATATTTTCTTTTTGTCAGATAAGCATTGAATTTGTTATCTTCCATATAGACCAGAGTGTGGTCGAAATTCTTAATATGTTCGAAGTTTACAATATAGCTTCGATGAGTTTGAAAAAAACGATTTTTAGGGAGGAGATCCCGCCAGTATTGCATGTTGTGAATGGACTCATAATCCCTGGCGGTAGTATGTACGATTATTTTCCTTCCCACTGCCTCTACTGTGATAATGGAAGAGGCGTTCAGAGAAAAAACAGCCTGCTTTGTCTCAACAGGAATTTTATAGGATATTGAATTGTAAAGATCAATGGCATAATTCATATTCCGAAAAAAACGTTGTTTATCCAATGGTTTAGATAAGTAGCGGAACACATGGAATCTCATAGCATCATCCAGATATTCAATAAAAGAGGTTACAATAAAGATGATGATATTATTATTTGCCTTTTTTAGTTCATTACCCACATAAATCCCGTTCATCCCCGGCATTTCTACATCCAGAAACAGGATATCTTTCTCTCCCTTATCTTCCAATAGGGATTCCCCATTATAGAATACTGCTATGTCGGGGCATTTGAGGTGTTCCTGCTTAAAAAAGCATCTAAGTAATTTCTGAAGCTGATCAACTATAAGTTCATCATCATCACAGATTAAAATACGCATGCCGGTTCACTCCTTTTTTTAATTATACAATATAAGATGAGTGAATTGCAAAAAACTGCACGAAAAGACATAAAAATGGGGATTTTGGGCAAAAAGCAGAGAATGATCATGCTTTCCGCGGATTTGCAGGTTTGCAGCATATTAAAGCGGATAGTGAAATAGACCAAAAATGAACATAAAATGTCGCTTGGCGCAAAAAGGGTTGAAATTACTTTTTAAAAAAAGATAATGAGATTGTCATTGATAGTACATCACAAAGAGAAAGGAAGGATTGTTATGAGAAAAATCATATGTTGTATGGTTATAGCTGTTTTTTTGACAGCATGCAGTACGAGTACATCAGGGGACAACAGCAATTCAGAAAAAGTCGATAGCTTGAGGGGAAGGGAAAACCGAAAGGAGGTTATGAGATGAGAAAGAATTGTATAAAAGCAGGTATTTTAAGTTTGGCGCTATTTTTGCTGTCTGCATGCGCAGCACCTGAAAATGGTGGAATAACGGAGTGGGAACCGGATTTGGGACTGCCGGAAGGGCAGTCATTCAGCGCAAGTGCTGAGACAATGCCGGAAGAAACGGTATCAGAAAGCGGTGGGGAAAGCAGCAGGGTAGAGCCGAACTCAGATCAGACAGTAGGGGGGCAGGAAAAGTTACCTGAAAGGGAGTCCCGGATTGGCGATGAGTTGGTGTCATCAGAGGAAGGAGAAGTATCTGAGCCGGAAATCTCCCTTACAGCATATCAAAAGGTGGTTGAAGAGAGCAATACCGGAATGGTTTTTTCTCTGATCAATCTGGACGGAGATGAGATTCCCGAACTGGTGGCAGGGGATCGGGGAAATGACAGATATTTTATTTATACAATAAAGGACGGCACAGTGTTTTGCCTTGTGGATTCTATGACAACAGCAGAACTTACATATTATGAGGGCAGTGGAATAATTGCTGCGTTCGCAAGATGGAACGGAGGCGGAGACGAGGGAGGATATGGCCGGCA
This sequence comes from Acetatifactor sp., assembly GCA_029050705.1. Classification (GTDB taxonomy): domain Bacteria; phylum Bacillota; class Clostridia; order Lachnospirales; family Lachnospiraceae; genus Acetatifactor. The sequence goes on along the minus strand of JAIDME010000112.1, from coordinate 2,372 downwards.
ATATTATCAAACCTCTTCGGGAAAGACGCTTACAGATGAGGATATTCCTGTCTTAAGTTACAGTTATAATGCGGTTTATGACGAGGAAGGTGTCTACACGGGAAAAGGTGCTGCCGATTATTTCAGTATGGGACAGGAAACAGATGAATCAGCGTATAACGAAATTCTGGAAATGCTGGGGATCACGGAGGACGAAGGCAGACTTTGCCTGGAGAATGCAGTTGCAGCGGAAGAAATGCCGGATATTTTAAGGTGATGAATATAATGCAGTCAAGGGATTACACAATCCTGTCTTTGAAGACGCGGCAGGGCTGATTCAGAACAGGGTGCAGCTTTATTTGAGTGAGGGGATGCAGGATGCAGGTGTTTTTATTCGACATCTGTTGCCCGGGTATACAAAAATAATGTGGAAGCATAGTCGGGGGGAGAAAGAACGCAGGCAAATTGCAAGCATAAGGACAGGAATACGGAGGAACAGGTATGGAAAAACATTGGCTTAAAAGAATATTCAACGCCGGACTTGCGTTGATGCTGGTTGCCGGGCTGTGTGCCTGCGGGGGAAGTACGGCGGGAGAAAGCACGGACGAAGAAAACAGGGGCGATATGTCTGCGGATTCGGGTGCTCATGGGTTCAATGATAAGGACTCTGCCGACATTCCCGGCAGTGCTGATTCAAATACCAATACAAATGCAAAATCTGCCCTGGCCAAGGAGAATGTTTATCGGATCAGCGAAGTTGAAATCCCTGACATCGACAATGTGGTAAGCATAGCGCATTTTGGCGGTAGAATTTACGCAGTTCTGGCAATGTATGACTGGGAAAGCGGCCACAAATATTTTGTACTTTCCATGGATGAGAGCGGGAACGCTCTGCAGACGGTCTTTCTGGAGCTTCCGGGATATGGAGAGCGGGAGGAAGCGGCAGAGCCGGACCCGAACGTATGGGAAAGGGAAGAAGCGCGTTACAGCGATTTTGTATCCGGGCCGGACGGAAGGACTTATGCACTTCGCCGATATGAGTATTCTTATACAAATTATCTTACAGACAAGTATATTGGCGAGCAGCACCTGTATGTGTGCTGCTGGGATACGGATGGCAGATTTTTGTGGCAGATGGAACCTTGCGAAAACGATACGGAAGGACTGGATGTGTGGGCAATTATTCCCACGGCGGACGGCTCTCTGGAACTGCTTCTGACCGGTGAAAATGCGTACAGACTTCCTGTGGGAAGGGATGGCAGCCTGTCAGGGACAGATAAAGAAAAGCTTTCCGAGACAACGGTCAAGGTGTTGGGAAACTGTCGGAGGCTGATACGGAAGGAAGACGGCTCCTGCCTGCTGTTGTGCAGGGATGCGGAAGGGATTTTAAGCCTGATGAAATATGACCTTCAAAAGGATACCCTGGGGGAGGCGTGCAGCTTACCGGATGGACACCTTTCCACGATTTCCCTGAGTGATGTCGTCTTTTCGGCAGGCACAGGCAGCGACCTGGTCTATGCGGATAAAACGGGAGTCTTTACCTATGACATGGGGGAAGCGCAGGCGGGCCTGAAAATGGACTATGTGAATTCCGATAGGAATATTACGGAAATATTCTCCCTTTTGGAACTGGATGATACACACTTTGTTATGTTCTACAGAGAGGATTACATCCATGAGCTGAAAGCCGGAATCTTTGAGTATGTGAAACCGGAGGATATCCCTGACAGAGAAGTGGTCATACTTGGCGGGACTTATATTAATGCCGATATTAAAAAACGGGCAATCCAGTATAACAGGGAAAGTGATAAATATAAGATTCTGCTGAAAGAGTACGAATCATATGAAGACCTGAACCTTGATATGGTCTCCGGAAATATGCCCGATATTTTGATGGCGGCGGGACTTCCCATGAGAAGCTACATTGCAAAGGGGCTGATCGCGGATGTGGGAATGTTGATAGAAGAGGACGGGGAGCTGTCCCGGGCGGAGTTCCTGGAAAACGTGTTTGACGCTTATTCCGTGGATGGCAAGCTGATGTATGTGGTTCCTTCTTTTACCCTGTTCACTATGGTTGCAAAATCTTCCCTTGTGGGGGACGGAAGCGGCTGGACTATGGAAAGGATGAAGGAGGTGCTTGACGGAATGGGCAGAAATGTCCGGCTTCTGGACGGATTGAGCAGAAGTGCCTTTATGGAAGAGGTGATGAAGTATCGCGGGAATGATTTTATTGATCCGGAAACGGGGAAATGTGCCTTTGATTCGCAGGAATTCATTGAGATGATGAAATTTGCATACACGCTGCCGGAGGAAAGAACCTGGGCGGGAGAAAGCGGGGAATGGGAATACGAACTGCAGTACCTCAAGAACCTGTCTCTAATACACATATCCGC
>JAIDME010000111.1 GCA_029050705.1 Acetatifactor sp. | reverse complement strand
TCGGCCTGGGATAACCCTGAAAAAGGGCGAGATTTTTCCGGCGGGAATCGGCAGGGGAAGAAAGCGCAGTACGGCGAAAGCCACAGACCTGCTGCTGGATTACCTGAAAAAGAGCAGGCTTGGAGTTGACTGCTACAGCATTACCATAGGATATGGGTATGACATCGAGGAAGGAAAAGCGTACCGGGACAGCGTGGTGGAAGCATTGCGGGCTGCCGGCTATGAAGTAAAGGAGATTCCCACGTACCAGATTGGTGCCACAATCGGAGTACATACCGGGCCTTATCCTTTAGGGATCGGCGTGATCGAGAAAGCAATCCACCGCTGATTACCGTGGACTGATATACTTTTCCAAAAACAGCATAGTTTTCTGCAAATAAGATAGAATGAGAGAGGGTGTCGCACTAATTATTTAGCGCGGCAGTCTCTTTTTGTAGCTATTCAGAACCCATTCGCAAAAACGCCTCTGCGAGGCTTACTTTTTGCTCATGTATGGCTTCTCGCCATATAGATTTATAAAAACAGTCTTTTTCAAGCAAGCTTGAACAGCCTGTTTTGTAAAATTAAGCATGGTTCTGAATAGTTACAAATTCTCAAAATCCCCTTGCGTAACGTATTGCTTGTGACGCTGCGTAATGAAGTACAATGAGGATGAAAGGAGGTAAAAGCTATGTCAAAATATACAACCGGAGAAATGGCAAAGCTCTGTGGCGTATCCGTCAGAACGGTGCAGTATTATGATACCCGTGGAATCCTGACACCCAGCGAACTCTCCGAGGGGGGCAGGCGGCTTTATTCAGAGGATGACCTCAAGCGGATGAAGATCATCTGCTTTCTGCGCGACACAGGTATCTCGATCAACAGCATAGGAGAATTGCTGTCCGGAGACGATCCCGGAAGCGTTATTTCCGTTTTGCTTGAACAGCAGGAGCAGCTTCTTCGTGAAGAAGTAAATGAAAGACAGGCAAAGCTTGATATGCTTGACGGGATAAAACGCGAGCTGAAGAGTGTGGAAAATTTCTCCGTTGAATCAATCGGTGATATAGCTTATGCAATGGAAAACAAAAAGAAAATGAGACAGCTGCATGCAATCCTGCTGATTACGGGTATTCCTGTCTCCATATTTCAGTGGACATCTGTCATTCTCTGGATCGCTGCAGGAATATGGCAGCTTTTTGCCCTTTATGTCTTAGTATTCATTCCGTATGCGGTTTGGATAACGAACTTTTATTTCAAAAGAGTAGTGTATATCTGTCCACAGTGCCACGAGTTATTTAAGCCTGATTATAAAGAGGCTTTATGGGCAAGGCATACTCCCACACTCAGAAAACTGACCTGTACCTGCTGCGGATATAAGGGGTTCTGTGTGGAAACTTACGGAAAGGAGGGAAAAAATAATGGATAAGATCGTGGAGTTTCTTCCGTTTTTGATTCCGCTGATGATCGCAGAGTTTGCCCTGCTTGGTTTTACGCTTTATCACATTCTGACCCATAAGTACTATAAAAGAGGCAATAGAACTCTGTGGCTGATCATCACGATCGTTCTCATGAACTTTATCGGACCGATCCTGTACTTCCTGCTCGGAAAGGAGGATGACTGACATGGATGTGCTGGCGATGCAAAACCTGAAAAAGCGCTTTGGCAGTAAAGAAGTGCTTTGCGGACTTGATCTGTCTGTACCTGAACACAGTATTTTCGGTTTTATCGGTAAAAACGGCGCAGGAAAAACAACAACGATGAAAGCCATCGTCGGGCTTCTGAAACCGGACAGCGGAGAACTTTTTGTCATGGGTGAAAAGGTGCATTTCGGTCAGACGAGTACCAATCGTTACATCGGCTATCTGCCTGATGTGCCGGAATTTTATTCCTATATGACGCCGCCTGAATATCTGAAACTCTGCGGAGAAGTAAGCGGAATGAACAAATCCGATATTGAAACGAGAAGCAAAGAACTGCTGGAACTGGTGGGGCTTGGCCGGGAGCGCCGCCGTATCAAAGGATTTTCCAGGGGCATGAAACAACGTCTGGGAATTGCGCAGGCACTCCTAAACCGTCCGAAACTTTTGATCTGCGACGAGCCCACATCAGCGCTTGACCCCGCAGGGCGCAAGGAAATCCTGGACATACTTCTTGCAGTAAGGGAGCAGACCACGGTGCTTTTTTCCACCCACATTCTATCTGATGTGGAACGTATCTGTACCGAAGCTGCTTTTTTGAACGAGGGAAAAATTGCCATGCAGGGCACCATAGCAGAACTGCGTAGCAAACGGTCATCGGACGGATTTATCATTGAAACAGTACAAAAAGAAGCTGCCCATACGCTTATAAAAGCATTTGGCGATCTCCGGCGCACAGAGCAAAATGAGCTTGTTTTTCACGGCAGCGAGGATCGTTTCTTTGCCATCATGCAATATGTTGCTGAAAATAGAATATCCGTACAGAAAATCGAGCAAAGAGAGCCGACGCTTGAATCATTATTTCTGGAGGTGACAAAATGAAGCCTTTGCTTAGCTTTATGAAAAAAGAATATTGTGAAGCAGCACGGACAGGTAAGCTCATCATCCTTTTGCTTTTGTTTGTGCTGTTTGGCATTATGAATCCTGCGATTGCGAAGCTGACACCCTGGTTGATGGAAATGACGTCCGATACAATAGCTGAAAGCGGATTGATTGTCACGAATGTTCAGGTGGACGCAATGACCTCCTGGACGCAGTTTTTCAAGAACATCCCTATGGCTCTTATCGCTTTTGTACTGATCTTCAGCGATATATTTACCAAAGAATACAAATCCGGAACATTACTGCTTGTACTGACAAAAGGCTTGTCGAGATACAAAGTCGTACTTGCAAAAACTGTATTGTTATTATCGCTCTGGACATTCGGTTACGGACTTTGCTACATTATTACCTACGGGTATAATGCTTACTTTTGGGACAATGGTATCGCACATAATTTATTTCACGCGGCTGCTGCATGGTGGTTGTTCGGTGTATGGGTAATATGCCTTATTGTTCTGTTTTCGTCACTGCTGCAGAATAGCGCGGGAGTTTCCCTGTGTGCCAGTGGGACGGTTTTACTGGCGTATTTCGTGGGCATGCTGCCAAAAGTAAGGACATATACTCCAACGATGCTGATGGATATCACATCTCTTTTAAGCGGTGCCGAGAGAACGGACACATATATGAAGGCTGTCATTATTACTGTTGCTGCGTGTGTGGTGTGTATTTCCGTCAGTATTCCGGTTATTAACAAGAAACAGTTTTAATTATTGTCGACGGCCATCCTATTTCAGGATATTGGCCAGCAGTTCTTCTATATCGGAAAAAGCGTAGTCGGCAGGGTAGAGAGTATCTGCCATATCAGCGGGCTGCGCTTCTCCGGTGAAGACCACACAGGTATCCACTCCGCCGTTGATGCCGCAGGCGATGTCTGTGTAGAGGCGGTCGCCTACCACCAGAGTTTCCTCCCGTGTAAAGCCGGACAGTTCCAGGCACAGGTCTACTACTTCACGGCTGGGTTTCCCCAGATACACAGGTTCCCTGTCCGTGGTGGCAGTGATCATATTGCATATGGAGCCGCAGTCCGGAATAAAGCCGAAATCTATGGGGCAGCGCAGGTCAGGGTTGGTGGCGTAGAAGGGTGCTTCCGAGGTCAGCAGCACCTTTGACACTTCTATAAGCTTTTGATAGTTCAGTTCACTGTCATATGCCACAACCACGCAGTCGATGCCATCCTCCGCGGTCTCCGTGACGAGAAGCCCATTCTGTCTCAGTTCAGCCACAAAGGAGGCGGTTCCCAGCACGAATATTTTTTTGTCCGCATATTTTTTCTTCAGGAAACGAATAGTCATAAAGCCGGATGTGATGAACTGGTCTTCGGTGGTTTCCAGAGAAAAGGCGGTGCGAAATTTTTCCACATAATCTCTGCCGCTTTTGGTAGAGTTGTTGGTGATATAGTAGGCTTTTCCGCCAATGGAGTCAATGTGGGACAGAAGCCTGGCGCTGCCCTCGTACAGGGTGTCGCCCACCGCCAGGGTGCCGTCTATGTCAAACAGGAACAGTTTCTTTTTTTTCAGGTTTTCCAGTGGTTTCATGAGATTTGCACAGTCTCCTTTCATCCCGTCGGGACATACGGCTATTATATCCGATTTTGTATGAGGATTGCAAGTGGCTTGCCAATTTCAGCGTTTCGTGGTAGAATACAGTTACATAAAAAAGAAAGGCACAGGAATGTGTAGGGTAAAGGGATGAGTAGCAGGTAGTTTGAGAAGGAGAAAACAAACGTTGATTGTGAAAGAAGCTGGAATACCGGCTTGTTTAGTTTGTGTACGCCGAATCAGATTATCGCACTCATTTTTGAACCATCGATCGTGTCAAAGGTATATTTCCTTTGGCAAATTACAGAGGTTTTATTTGTGTATGAGTCTGTTTTCGGCAACGGGAACAGGCTTTTTTGTGCGAACTCGAAGGAAAGTCTTTCGAGCCTGGTCATTTGCGGTATGGCAGCCGGCTTCTGAGAATGGAGGCATTTATGTTACAGATAAAGAATTTGATTATTACTCATAAAAAAGATCTGCGTATACTTCTGCAGGATTTTTCCTGTGTACTGAATGACGGGGACAAGGCGGTGATTGTCGGGGAGGAGGGAGACGGGAAATCCACGCTGTTAAAATGGATATACAACCCTGACATTATAGAAGATTATGCCGAGGCTGTCGGAGGGAGGATTGTGAACGGAGAACGGCTTGCCTACCTGCCCCAGGAACTGCCCGGAGAGTATGTAGGAAAATCGGTCTATGAATTTTTTGCAGAGGAACTTTCCTTTTATGAGCGGACACCGAAAGAACTGGGAAAGCTGGCAAAGGATTTTAACGTTCCGCAGGAGTTCTTTTACGGGGAACAGCTTATGGGAACCCTGTCCGGCGGGGAGAAAGTGAAGGCGCAGCTGATGCGGCTGCTTCTGGCAGAACCCACCGTGCTGTTGCTGGATGAGCCGTCCAACGATATTGACATGGAGACACTGGAATGGATGGAGAAGATGATCAACAACTGGGAGCATATCATTCTCTTTATATCCCATGATGAGACGTTGATTGAAAACACAGCTAATCTGGTAATCCATATAGAGCAGATTCAGAGGAAAACGAAGACCAGGCATACTGTGGTCCGCCTGCCATACAGAAAGTACCTGGAAGAACGGCGGAATCAGTTCGCAAAGCAGGAGCAGCAGGCCATGGAGGAACGACGGGAAAAGAAGATTCGGGATGAAAAATTTCGAAGGATCTATCAGAGCGTGGAGCATGCACAGGACGTCATTTCAAGACAGAGCCCGGGGAAAGCTGCATCATTGAAGAAGAAAATGCACGCCGTAAAATCCATGGAGAGGCGGTTTGAACGGGAAGATCGGAATATGACGGAAATACCGGAGGAGGAAAGCGCTATATATTTCAGGCTGGGGGACAAAAGCGCCGCAATCCCGGCGGGAAAGAGTGTAATAGACTTTTCACTGGACAGATTATGCGCTCCGGAAGAGGGAAGGATCCTTGCGAAAGATGTCCGGCTCCTGATCCGCGGCTCAGAGAAGATATGTATCGTAGGAAGCAACGGAGCAGGGAAGACCACGCTCTTAAGGCAGATGGCGGAGGAACTTCTGGGAAGGGAAGATATCCATGCAGAGTATATGCCGCAAAATTATGAAGATATGCTGAACCTGGAAATGACCCCCGTGGACTATCTTGACACCTCCGGGGATAAGGAGGAGCGGACCAGGATCAGGACATATCTGGGTTCGCTTAAAATTACCGCCGATGAGATGGATCATCCCATCGCTCAGCTCTCGGGAGGGCAGAAGGCGAAGGTACTATTGCTAAAAATGAGCCTGTCGGGAGCCAATGTGCTGATCCTGGATGAGCCCACGCGGAATTTTTCGCCTCTGTCGGGACCGGTCATACGAAAAATGCTGGCGGAATTCCCGGGTGCCATCATCAGTATTTCCCACGACAGAAAATATATTGAGGAGGTGTGTGAAAAGGTGTATCGGCTGGCTGAAGAGGGACTGATTCCCGTGGAATGAAACGCCGGGTATAACCTGCATGAAAAACCTGGAAATCCGGTAAATTTTTACAGGGCTGTCCGGCTTATAAATGAACATATCAAAAAAGTGCGGCAGCCCAAAATTATTACAGCCACAATGCTTCACTCAAAGCCTTCTGGGATCTGATATCTTCAATGCATACCATTTTTACCAGCAGCCACGCCCGTTCCTCCTCTGTCATTTCAGCAATCCTTTCCGCGGTTTGAGAACCGTGAAGATTATTGATAATATTATCCAGACATTCCATTTTATAATTTGCGGAATTCATTGCTTCCTGCCATGCCTGCCGTTTCTTTTCAAGCATTTCCAGCAGCGGTGTTTTCGCTGTTTTCCCGTCAATGATCATTTTGATCTCATCCAGGGAAAAACCCAATGCTTTTAGCTCCAATAATGCATTTAACTGTTGTATCTGCTCTGCCGAATAATAACGATATCCATTCTCTGCATCTACTTTCACCGGCTTGATGATACCTTTCTTTTCATACAGACGCATTGCCTTTCTGGAAATACCGAAAAAGTCCGCCATTTCCCCGATCAGCATGAGATTATTTTTCATAAACCTCCTCCTATTCTGCAAATGTGTTTTGAATCCTTTTGACGCAAACCGAATTTGCTTTTATATTATTCAGGCAGGTGATAAACATGGACACTCCCGCTATCATAGAACCTCTGACCTGAAAACAATAAACCACATCCGAAAAGGCCATTGTCCCGCTGCAGACAAATCCGTACCCTATGAATAGAATAGTAAGGTATCCTGTGGCGCCGAATAAGCGCATACCTGCATCGCTTAAAGCGTTTCGCACATGTATTTTCATATTGGTCCTCATTAATTTTCTGCTGCTCTCAACACACTTTTTCATCATCAGCCCGCCTGCGTCATATAACAAAATTGCGTCTGCATCCGTGATCAATGGCTTGATGACAGAAGTGTTTTCAGACATGGCATTTTGTGCCTCTTCTTTCAATTTCGAAATTGGCTTAAGGACAATCTTATAGTTAAAAAATAATTGCGCAAGTATAAAGATACAGGTCAAACACAAAAGAAGCAGGCTGCTTCTGAACATCAAAAACAGGGACAACATTGTATTTATGACAGAAACTGCCAGATGCGGAACATTCAAGGGACCGTTCATCATTGTAAAGGCCCCCTGTATGTCACTGTTTAATTTTGTGATCCATTCGCCGCTGAATCGGCTGTCCGCCTGTTTCTGGGTTAAGCTCAGAAGCTTTTCCAGCATCTTCTTCTGAAGGCAGGCTTCTGCCCCGGCAGAAAAGGCAGCATACATGCTCCATATGACACCATTATAAACAAATAGCATTGTACTTATCAATCCGTACACCACACATATTTCAGGAAGTGAATCAGTAACGCGGGATTTCGTCTCCGGAAAGAGGAAAACCGATTTCATAAGACCGGCCAGCATCCATGTTCTGAGCGCGTCAAAAGGAGATCTTAACAGCAGCAAAATGATGTATTTGCGCTGAATGCCCATTTTTTTTATCAATATCCACAGCTCATTCATGTACCAGCTTTCCACCTTTCATATGATAGAGCGTATAACTTTTGTCTAAGGTTTCCTGATGATGGGTAACATGGATCACTGTCTTGCCGTCCGTCAGCTGCTTCAGGGTGTTCAAAACGGAATATGCGGTATTCTTATCTAAAGCCGAGACCGGCTCATCCAGCAGAATGACAGGGGCATTCTTACAAAGTGCCCTGGCTATCTGAATCCGCTGTGCCTGTCCGCCTGAAACCTGATTCCCCCGTTCACCCACATTAGTGTCCAAACCATATGGAAGATTCTCGATCCATTTCGTGAGGCTTGCGTTTTGACAGGCGGTCCATACTACTTCCTCCGGAACATCATGGCCGCAGGTGATATTATCCCTTATAGACAGCGGGAATAGGCTATTATGCTGCATGACAAGGGCTGCCTGCGCTCTGATCTTCTCCGGAAGACTCTCGCCTGCTATGACAGCCCTCCCGCAATCTGGTTCATAGAGACCGGCAAGTATCTTTAAAAGCGTGCTTTTACCACATCCGCTATCTCCCACGATGCCGATGTGTTCACCGGGTTTCACACGAAGCGACAGGTTCTTTATCACGGTCTTGTTCTCATAGGAAAATGAAATGTTCTCCAGATATACTGCGTATTGATACATGTTCTCTCCTTTTTATTCAAATTTTTCTTCTATTCTGCCGACAGATGCACTGAATCGCCGGAAGTTGGCATATATACCCGGCATATTCTGTAAAAAGCCGGAGACATTCCCTGACAGATTGATAAAAATATAGAAAATCCCTGTGCTGATCTCCCCATTTATTACCATGGCTCCGCCAAATCCCAGCAACAGCAAAAGCGGTATAAATGAAAGTGCGCCCGAAAGAGACATAAGCCTGGCGGAAATTCTTTCTTTTTGAACATTGGCATACTCCCACTCTGAAAGATTTTCACTCATCGCACTTTTGATCAGCTTGTACGCATCGTAAACCTGAATAACAGGAAACAAGTCAGAGATCGTACCTGCCAGTCCGTTGATTTTTTTCTTACTGCTTTGGCACTGTTCTGTGTGTTCTTTAATGATCCTGCCGGAGAAAGAGCAATAAAGAATCAGTGGGATTACCGGAATTGTGGAAAGTAAAGCCAGCTTATAATTTTTGTATAGCAAAAAGGTAGCCGTAACGGCAAATGTACCAAATTGCTTTATGAACGAAAAGAAGTTCTCCTTTAAATAATCTGAAATCTCTTTCAGCTCATTTTGCATGGCAGATTGTTCTTCACCCACACTAAGCTTTGAAAGCATTCGGATGTCAGTTTGTAAAAAGTATCCGGCATATCCGATCCGCATTTCATGAGCAAACATCTCGCAGGTAAAGGAAGACAGGCAGGATGATAAATATTCGCATATGGAATGTAAGAGAATTATAAATAGCCCGGCGGGCAAAAAAGTAAAAAGCACACGCGCACTGTTCTCGGGATTTTCAGCGGCAGCATATCCGAAGATGTCTATCAGTTTTGCTAAAAAGTTATTCCAGCATAAATTCAGGATGACAGGCAGGAAAGAGAACAGAATCGCAGTTATAGAAAGAAATTTATGTAGTTTAATAAGCCTTTTTAAAATTTTCAAAATAATTCTCCCGCATATCTGACTTTATGTGCAGTATAAACTATGTCCCAAGGGCAAGGTCAAGCGGGAAACATTAGGCTGTTTTGCGTTGTCTTTTCAGACTGCTTTGATTAAAATGAAACAGGGCGGAAAAAGTAGATAAAAAGTTGATAATTATATGATAATCTGCTCTGCGGAGGTGTACCTGTGAGAGATAAGATTTTGATTGTTGATGATGAACCCGACATAGTATCCATGCTGAGGGATTATTTTGAGTATAACGGATATGAAGTGACCACTGCTGTAAACGGGCCGGAGGCTGTAAAGAAAGCTGAAAAGCAGCCGGACATTATACTGCTTGACATCAATATGCCCGGTATGGATGGTCTGGAAGTCTGTTCCCGGATAAGGGACTTTGTGGCCTGTCCCATTCTGTTTCTCACTGCCAGAATTGAAGACAGCGATAAGATCAGGGGATTCGGTATAGGCGCTGACGATTATATTGTAAAGCCTTTTTCAATAGATGAACTGGGAGCCAGGGTGTCCGCCCATTTAAGGCGGGAGCGCCGCCAGAGAGAGTCTGCAAAGGTCCGGTTTGATGACAAACTTGCCATAGATTATACCGAGAGATGTCTTTACTATGACGGAGAAATCATCCCATTGGCAAAGAAGGAATTCGATATTATTGAACTTCTGTCTCAGCATATCGGACAGGTTTTCAGCAAGGAACGAATCTATGAGCTTGTGTGGGATTATGACAGCGACGGCGACAGCTCCGTTGTGGCCGAGCATATCCGCCGTATCCGGGCGAAACTGGCGGCAGCAGGCATGAAAACATATATAGAAACCGTCTGGGGAGTGGGATATAAATGGGCAAAGTGAGGAATTTTTTTCATAGAAGATCGATCAGGACATCTTTTTCGATTTATATGCTCGTATGCATTTTGTCAGCGGTATTATTGTCACTTTTGTTTTCCGGAATCTGTCAATTCGGACAGGCACGGATTTATGAGAAATATGTGATTCAATATATAAACTCTGATTACGGGATGGAAGTAAATTTCCATGAAGAAACGGAAACAGTAGAAGGAATTAGCGGGAGTATTCGCTATTTTACAAGAGACATCACTTTTCTTTTTACGCCGGTTGAAGATTTGATCTATAATATTCTGGGGATCATGAGTGTTGCTTTTTGGCCGGTTTGCTTCGGCATCTGTATCGGCATAACAAGCCTTTTGTTTTACAAGGGGCAGATACAGGAGCCGCTGGAAATTCTGGACAGAGCCGCGGATAACATTGCGGATAACAATCTTGATTTTAAAATCGTTTATGACAGTCAGAATGAACTGGGAAAACTATGCTCGTCATTTGAAAAAATGCGCGCCGCATTACAGGATAATAATATTGAAATGTGGCGGCAGATTGAAGAGCGAAAACGGCTTAACACCGCTTTTGCCCATGATCTGAGAACGCCGCTGACCGTTCTGAAGGGACAGAGCGAGATGCTCATCAAATATTTTCCTCAGATGCCGGCTCAGAAAGTAATCTCAACCGCAGAGATGATGCAGCGCCACATTACAAGACTTGAGGCGTATGTAGATACAATGAATGACTTGCAGCGCCTGGAGGATATTGAAGTAGATAAAAGGATCACAGCGGTCAGTGATGTTATAGATCAAATGCATTCCACAGGTATCTCTGTCTGCCGGGGGAAAAATTTCATATTCAACAATTCGACAGCAGGCATCAGTGGGGTGAATCTGGACTTTGGGATTGTTATGCGGGTGTATGAAAATCTGCTTTCCAATGCTTTAAGATTTGCACAAAATACGGTAAAAGTTTTTGTTGAAGTTAAGGAGCACTGCTTTCAGTTTACGGTTTCGGATGACGGAAGCGGCTTTACCGATAAGGATATTTTAAACGCCGTCAAACCTTTCTACAAGGCAGGTAATGAAACTGATAATAAGCATTTCGGAATGGGACTTAATATCTGCAAGATACTCTGTGAAAAGCATGGCGGCCATCTGGAATTGAAAAATGACGGCGGCGCCGTTGTCCTGGCTGTGTTCGGACAATAATTGATACAAAAATCTCCTTACTGATCTTCGGTAAGGAGATTTTTGATGTAGATAAAAAGTTGAAAAATGCCGCCTATGATAAGGATATCAGATGTGAAAGGAGTTGTAAAAATGAATCATTCTGTTGATATCCATAATTCCATTGAAATCAGTAATCTCAACAAATTTTACGGAAAGAAGCAGGCATTGCGAAATGTCAGTCTTTCCATTCATCAGGGTATGTTTGGACTGCTTGGGAGAAACGGTGCGGGGAAGACCACACTGATGAAAACCCTTGCCACTTTGCTTCAAAAGAAAGACGGAGAGATCACGGTCTGCGGCATACCGATTGAAAACGCAAAAGAGGTTCGAAGGATCATCGGGTATTTGCCGCAGGAGTTTTCCATGTATCCTTCCATGAGTGTTGCGGAGACAATGAATTATCTCGGCATTCTTTCCGGATTAAGCTCTGCTGAAAGAAAGGAGCGAGCCGGAATACTCTTGAAAAAGGTTAATCTGGAAGAGCATAAAAATAAAAAGATCAAGGCGCTTTCCGGAGGGATGAAACGCCGGCTCGGAATTGCGCAGGCATTGCTGAATAACCCGAAGGTTCTTATAGTCGATGAACCCACAGCCGGACTTGACCCGGAGGAGCGGGTTCGGTTTCGTAATCTGCTGTCTGAGATCGCAGAGGACAGGATTGTAATTCTCTCAACGCATATAGTCGGCGATATTGAGGCCACCTGTGAGGACATTGCCATATTGGATGACGGAAAAGTTTTGTATAACGGAACGGTGGATGATCTCCTGAGCACGGCACAGGGAAAGGTATTTACGAAAGCTGTGGAAAGACAGGAGCTTCCAAAGCTGAAACAGGAGTTGACGATCACAGGTATGCACACCCAGGGCAAGAAGGTGTATGTCCGCTTTTTGTCTGAAAACGGGGCTGCTGATGCCGAAGTGAGTGAGCCCAATATTGAGGATGCTTATATGTTGTATCTGAATAAAAACGGAATATACACATCGCTGGGGGAAGAAGAGTTTGGAGGTGGCATATAATGCTGTTTTTACAGGAACTTAAGAAAATTGTTTTTTCCATTTCCTATGTTTTGTTTTTGATCGTGATAGTGTTGGCGCTGAATTCACAGGGCGTTTTTCATTTCAGCGGCGGTAGAATAAGCAGGCCTCAGCCCGGCGGAAACTATGGCACAAAACATGAGGAAATACCGGAAATCATCATGCCTGCCGCATTGGAAGGACTTTGGGGAGAATTTTGCCAAAATCATTATGTGACATACCCTATCGGATTGATCAAGAATGTCAGATTAAATGACAGAGAGCAGGCAGAAATAGCGGAAATCATTTCTGAGATTACGGGTGTTGAAAAAGATACCGTTTTAGGGGCTCAGGCTGACATGGCGGACGTCGGTAAAAATGAATTTGTGATAGGAATGGACGGGAACATGCAGATAGACAGCGAGGGGAATATAGTTTTTTCTCAAGAGGATAATGCCAATGATACCAATGGTATCATAGATATGATAGAAACTTTGATTACCGTTCGCAGCGACATGGATTACTCGGAATTCAAGGATTTAATGCAGAGAGTCGATGATATTTTAGGAGGGGGCTCGGATTATAGCGCAAAAAGCTTAATAGGATTCGGAACGGTTCCCGTCAGCTATGAAGAAGCTGTACAAAGATATGATCTGTGCTTAAGCCGGGATAAGATAACAGGGGGATACGCCCGTTTGTTTTCAGATTACGCGGTAGCTATGGTCATGTCCCTGTTACCTGTTTTTCCTGCCGTTCTTATGTGCATGAAGGACCGGCAGACAAAGATGACAGAGATAATTTATGCAAGGAAGATATCTTCCGCAAAGATAATTGTTTTCAGATATCTGGCAATTATGACAGCGGTCATGATACCTGTCATTATATTGTCTTATATTTCAAACAGTTCTGTGTGGGGGATATATGACGGCGCTGAATTGGATTATTTAGCTCCTTTAAAATATGATCTGGGGTGGATTATGCCCGGTATTATGATCGCGGCGGCAGTGGGTATGTGTCTGACCGAACTGACGAATACACCGATAGCACTTGCTGTGCAGGGTTTCTGGTGGTTGCTTGATATGAATGCAGGTTTTCGATCAGTTTCCGATGGTTATGCATTATTCAGACTGGCGCCAAGACATAACGCAGGAGAAATGTCATATTTCAGAACTCAGGATTATATAGACAATTTCAGTCGATTGACAGCGAATCGTTTATTGTTTGCAGGATTATCCATGTTTTTGATCGCAGTTACGATTGTGGTGTATGAGGCTAAGAGAAAGGGAATATTATATGGAAACTTCAACTTCAAAAAGGCGATTTCCGGTCTTGGAAGTCGCAGGAATCAATCTGAAGCATAACGCTCTTTTATCGATTGCTGTTTCGGCGGCTTTGTTGTTCCTTATACCTGTCATGGTCGGAACGGCAAATTTAGATATATACGCTTCGGCAGTGCCGTTGGAAATGTTTGTTTCATTGATCGGAATTGTGATGTTAACCCCTGTATTTCAGCCGGAGCAGAATGCGGAGATTGATGATCTGGTCTCGTCAAAATATATCAGCACTGCGGGAATCTATCTGATCAGAACGATATATTCCATAATCGCTATAGTGCTGTTTATATGCATATTCTCGGGTTATATGAGTATTCGCGATTGTGATGTGGATTTGCGGCTGATGACGGGAACTCTGTCCGATGCCATATTTCTTGGCTCATTGGGCATGATCACTTCTTCGATATGCGGCAGCACGGTTATCGGATATATGATACCCATCGTTTTTTATACATTAAACTATGGAATGGGAAGTAAATTGAAGAATTATTATCTGTTTTCCATGACCATCGGGGAATTCGGGCCGAAGATGTGGATGCTGATCACGGGCATTCTGCTTATTGCGGCATCTATTGCATTCAGGGAAATACGGAAAAAATACTTCCCTTTCTTTTCATGATATTGAGTTTGAAAATACCTTCTCTGACATGAATAAGCTGTAAATTTTTGATATAATAAGAGAAATTTTAAAACATTTACAACCTGCGGCGGAAAAACCGTACTTGTATAGTGAAAGCGGCTTTCACAGAAGAAATGTCATGAGGTGGGA